>NZ_DATBMI010000212.1:0-21751 GCF_036554925.1 Pedococcus sp. | reverse complement strand
GTACCCCCCGACGACGGTCCCGTCAGGAGGTTGTCTGCGTGGACATCGACATCGTCATCAAGCTGATCAACGCGCTCCTCGCCGTCGTCCTCGGCGTGCTCGGTGCCCTACTCCTCTACTGGCTCCTCAACAAGATCGTCGAGAGACTGCCCAACAGGCTCGAGGACAGGGTCAAACCCTGGATCTTCATCGGCCCCGCAGTGCTGCTGGTCGGGCTCTTCCTCATCTACCCAGCCATCCGGACGATCATCCTCAGCTTCGCGAACTCGACCTCGACCGCGTGGGTCGGTACGGAGAACTACACCAACCTCCTGGGGTCCGACAGCTTCCAGCAGGTCCTCATCAACACCCTGCTCTGGATGATCGTGGTCCCCACGATGTCCGTCGCCCTCGGCCTGGTGGTGGCCGTGCTCGCGGACCGGCTGAACCCGCGGAACGAGAAGCTCAGCAAGTCCCTGATCTTCATGCCGATGGCGATCAGCATGGTGGGTGCCGCCGCCATCTGGAAGATCATCTACGAGGCCAAGCCCGCCGGCAGCGAGCAGACCGGGCTGTTGAACGCGATCTGGGTGGGACTCGGTGGCGAGCCCCAGGCGTGGCTGCAGTTCAGCCAGCTCCGGATCAACAGCCTGCTGCTCATGGTGATCCTCATCTGGCTGCAGGCCGGCTTCTGCATGGTCCTGCTGTCGGCAGCGATCAAGGGGGTGCCCGAGGACACCATCGAGGCCGGTCGCATCGATGGTGCCAGCGAGCTGGCCATCTTCTTCCGGATCGTCGTACCGCAGATCTGGCCCACGGTGATCACGGTCTTCGTGACGGTGCTCATCGGCGTCATGAAGGTCTTCGACATCGTCTACGTGATGACCGGCGGAAACTTCAACACGGACATCGTGGGCAACCGGTTCTTCAGCGAGCTGTTCACCAATGGCAACGCCGGCAACGCGGCCGCCATCGTGGTGATGCTCATGATCGCCATCGTGCCCTTCATGGTCTACCAAGTGCGGCAGTTCCGCAGGCAGGAGGTCGAGCGATGAGCACCCCCACCGAGACCGCCCCGGCAACCGGACTGCAGACCCGCAGCCGGCGCAGGGCGACCAAGGTCGCGGCCGACAAGGGGAAGAAGCCCAACCTCATCATCACGACCGTGATGGTGCTGCTGTGCATCGCCTGGGTCCTGCCCACGTTCGGCCTCTTCGTGACGTCACTGCGTCCGGAGGAGGACATCAACTCCTCGGGCTGGTGGACTGCCTTTGCCAACCCGCTCTCGGCGACGACGTGGACCTTGGAGAACTACCAGGGCGTGTGGAGCGGGGGCCAGACGCCGATCAACATCTCGTTCGTCAACAGCCTGGCCGTCGCCATCCCGGCGACCGTCCTGCCGATCATGGTGGCCGCCTTCGCCGCCTACGCCTTCACCTTCATGGAGTTCCCGGGCCGGGACTGGATCTTTATCGCCTTCGTGGCGCTGCTGGTCGTGCCCAACCAGGTCGCGCTCGTGCCGCTGCTCCAGTTCTACGGCCAGATCGGGCTCACGGGCACCTTCCCAGCGGTCTGGCTCGCCCATTCCGGCTTCGGTATGCCCCTGGCGGTCTACATCCTGCGCAACTACATGGCCACGTTGCCGCGGGCGGTGATCGAGTCGGCGAAGATCGACGGCGCCAGCCACTTCGTCACCTTCTGGCGGCTCATCGTGCCGATGTCGGTCCCGGCGTTGGTGTCGTTCGCGATCTTCCAGTTCCTGTGGGTGTGGAACGACCTGCTCGTCGCGCTGGTCTTCCTCGGCTCCGGCGAGAACATGGTGCTCACGGTCAACATCAAGGGGCTGGTCGGGCAGCAGGGCCAGGGCGCCAACCTGCTCACCGCGGGCGCGTTCATCAGCATGGTCATCCCGCTCCTCGTGTTCGTCAGCCTGCAGCGCTACTTCGTCCGTGGCATGACATCGGGCGCGGTGAAGGGCTAGCCGCTCACCCGCCACGCGACGACCGGCACGGCGGGCTTGCCGCAGGACTCCGGCAGGCCCGCCGCGGCCGCTGCCGCGCGCTCGGCCGTCACGGTCCACGAGCGACCGTCGCGATGACGCACCGTGCAGCGACCGCCCGCGTCCGGCCCCGTCGTGGCCAGCGCGGTGAGGTCGGTGACGTCGTGCTCGACGCGAACCCAGGACTCGGCCGCCTGGGCCGCCGGTTCCAGGGCACTGCGGCCTCGGTCGTGGCGCGGGCCGAGGGCACGGGCCGGGAGGTGGCCGTCGCCGGCAGCCGCCAGGACGTCCACGCAGAGCTCGGTGTCCAGGCGGGCGAGGGTGGCGCCGAAGGGAAGGAGGACACCCGTGGGGGCGAAGCGGTGGCCCCCGGTGTGGGAGCTCTCCCAGACACGGCCGGGCGTGGCGTCGGCGGCGCCGAGGGCCACCGGCCGGCCGCGCACCGCACAGCAGACGTCACGACGTCCGTTGGTGCACACCAGCAGCACCGGCTCCGCCGCGACGGCCTGCGGCAGGCTGGCCCGCACCCCAGCGCTGTCGCCTGCCGCGAGCGCGTCGAGGTCCACCGACGCGAGGGCGTCGAGGGTGACCTCCCGCGCGACGAGCAGCCAGGGCCGCGGGCCGGAGAAGGCGAGGTATGCCGTGCGCCCGCCGCCGTGGTGGACGTCAGGGTGAGGCCCGGGAGCCCTGAGCAGGGCGAGCCGCCCGCCTCGTCGCGTGCACTGCTCGTCGAGCTGGCGGCCGACCTCGACCGGCAGGTGGGACTCCGTGGCGGCGTTGCGGCCCCAGGGGCCGGCCTGCTCGACCGCGATCCAGAACAGGGCGCGGGCCGCCGTGCCGTAGGCGCTGACGCCCGCGCTGTCGAAGCGCACCGAGCAGGCGTCCGGTGCGCTGGCGCCCTGGCCGGCGGACGGCCGGGCGGAGCGGCCGAGGGTCACCCGTGGGCCGTCGCCGGCCCGGCGATGCGGGCGATCGTGGCCGTGGCGGGCGTGCCCGAGCCGTCACGTCGACCCTCCGCAGGCGGCAGGTCGAGCGCGACGCCGTTGGCCGCAGCAGCGCGTGCCGGCGTCGCGCCGGCCCAGGCGAGGACCAGCGTGTCCTCACCCTTGAGGAACCGGTGGCAGCGCACGCCGCCGGTGGCGCGCCCCTTGGCCGGGTACTCGGCATACGGGGTCACCTTCAGCGAGCCGGCCTCGGTGCCGGGGAGCGCGCCCGAGGAGCCTGCCGACGTCACCACGACGGCCTCGGAGCCGGGGTCGACAGCCCCGAAGAAGGCCACGCGCTGCCCGGCGGTGAGCTTGATGCCGGCGATGCCGCCGCCTGCCCGGCCCTGGGGCCGGACGTTGGCGGCGGGGAACCGCAGGAGCTGCGCGTCGCTGGTGATGAACACGAGGTCCTCGACCGGGTCCGGGCTGCCGGGGCGCAGCTCCACCGCGCCGACGACCTCGTCGCCGTCCTTGAGCGAGACGACCTCGAAGTCGGCCCGGCCCGGGTAGTCGGTCGTCACGCGCTTGACGACGCCGGCGGCGGTGCCGAGCGCGAGGCCGCCGGACTCGGCGTCGAGGGAGACGATGGTCAGCGGCTCCTCCCCGGCGGGCAGGTCGACGTAGGCCGCCAGCGGCGCCCCGCCGGAGAGGCTGGGGGAGCCGTTGGTGGGCGGCAGGGTCGGCAGCTCCAGCGCCGACAGCCGGACCATCCGGCCGCGGGAGGTGACCAGCCCGACCTCCCCGCGCGCGGTGGTCCGCACGGCCCCGACGAGGACGTCGTGCTTGGACCGCGAGCCGTCGGCGGTGACCGGGTCGGCGTTCGTGGTGCGGGCGAGCAGCCCGGTGGAGGAGAGCAGCACCCAGCACGGGTCGTCGGCGACCTCCAGGGGGGTGGCCGCGGAGACCGGGCTGCCCGCGGACTCGAGCAGGACGGTCCGTCGCGGGGTGCCGTGCGCCTTCGCCACCTCGGCGAGCTCGGAGGACACGGTCCTCATCAGGAGCTTCTCGTCACCGAGGATCGCCTCGAGCTCCTCGATCTGCCGCTCGAGCTCGGACTTCTCGTTCTCGAGCTCGATCTTGGAGAACTTGGTGAGGCGGCGCAGCTGGAGGTCGAGGATGTAGGTGGCCTGCGGGTCCGAGAGGTCGAAGACGTCCATGAGCCGGGCCTTCGCGGCGCCCGCGTCGTCGGAGGAGCGGATGACCTGGATGACCTCGTCGATGTCGAGGATGGCGATGAGCAGACCCTCGACGAGGTGCAGGCGGTCCTTGCGCTTGCGCAGCCGGAACTCGCTGCGACGGCGCACGACGTCGGTGCGGACGTCGACGTAGACGCGCAGCAGGTCCTTCAGGCCGAGGGTGCGCGGCTGGCCCTCGACGAGCGCGACGTTGTTGATGGAGAAGGAGTCCTCCATCGGCGTCAGCTTGTACAGCTGCTCGAGGACGGCCTCGGGGTTGAAGCCGTTCTTGACCTCGATGACGAGGCGGAGTCCGTGCTTGCGGTCGGTGAGGTCCTTGACGTCCGAGATGCCCTGCAGCTTCTTGGACTGCACGTTGTCCTTGATCTTCTCGATGACCTTCTCGGGCCCGACGAGGTAGGGCAGCTCGGTGACGACGATGCCCATGCGGCGCGGGGTGATCTTCTCGATCCGCGTGGTGGCCCGGGTGCGGAACGAGCCCTTGCCGGTGAGGTAGGCGTCGCGGATGCCGTCGAGGCCGACGATCTTGCCGCCGAGCGGGAGGTCCGGGCCCGGGACGAACTTCATGAGGTCGTCGAGCGAGCAGCTCGGGTGCGCGATGAGGTGCCGCGCGGCGCCGATCACCTCGACGAGGTTGTGCGGCGCCATGTTGGTGGCCATGCCGACGGCGATGCCGCTGGCCCCGTTGACCAGGAGGTTCGGGAACGCGGCGGGGAGCACGGCCGGCTGCAGCAGCTGGTCGTCGTAGTTGGGGATGTAGTCGACGGTGTCCTCGTCGAGGCTGGCCGTCATGAGGAGCGCGGCGGGGGCCAGGCGTGCCTCGGTGTACCGCGAGGCGGCCGGGCCGTCGTCCAGGGAGCCGAAGTTGCCGTGCCCGTCGACCAGCGGCAGCCGCATCGTGAAGGGCTGTGCCATGCGGACCAGCGCGTCGTAGATGGCCGAGTCGCCGTGCGGGTGGTACTTGCCCATCACGTCGCCCACGACGCGCGAGGACTTCACGTGGCCGCGGTCGGGTCGCAGGCCCATCTCTCCCATGGAGAAGAGGATCCGGCGCTGCACCGGCTTGAGGCCGTCACGGGCGTCGGGGAGGGCGCGGGAGTAGATCACCGAGTAGGCGTACTCGAGGAACGCCCCCTGCATCTCCTCCTCGACGTCGATGTCGACGATCTTCTCGGAGAAGTCCGCGGTGTCCGACGAAGGCGTGGAGGCGGTGCGGCGGGCCATGCTCGGTGGTTCTCCTGGGGCAGGGTGCGGGCGAACACCCCATCTTCGCCTACGGCGTGCTCGGCCCTGCCACCGACTCGCCGAACCCGCCCCAGTGCACGACCTCGTCCAGCGGGCGGCGGCCGCGGCGCAGGCTGGGGCTCCTCACTCGCCGTGCCTCGTGCCCGAGGGCGACGACGCCGACGAGGCGGTGGGAGCCCGGTATGCCGAGGGCACGCCGGACCGCTGCGTGGGCGGGTGCGGGGACGCCGAAGAACAGGGCTCCCAGCCCCTCGTCGACGGCCGCCAGCAGGGCGAGCACGGCGGCCATGCCGGTGTCGACGTCCCAGTAGGGGATCGGCCAGCGGGACAGGTCCCTGTCGGTCCAGCCCTTGTCGGGCTCGGCGTAGCGGTCGAGGTAGGCCTGCGGGTTGGAGCAGCACACGATGAGGACCGGTGCGGCGCTCACGCCGCGCATCCAGGCGTCGGTCTCCCGGTCGGCTGTGGCCGCCCAGAAGTGGCGGCGCTGGTCGGCCGTGTCGAGGACCACGAAGTCCCAGCCCTGCGTGAAGCCCGCGCTGGGCGCCCGGGTCGCCGTGGTCAGGACGCGCACCACGGCCTCGCGGTCGACGGGCCGGTCGGGGTCGAAACGGCGGACCATGCGTCGGCGGCGGACGACCTCACTGAGCTCCACGGCGGCATTCTCCTCCCAGCGGGCGCCGGCCGCTCAGCCGAGCAGCCACGCGAGCGTGGTGAACGAGTAGCCGTGCGCGCGGTAGCCCGCGATGACCCGTGGCAGCGCGGCCGCGTCGAGCGTGGTGCCGTCGTCGGGGTTGGCGCCGAGGTGCATCAGCACGATCTGGCCGGGCGCCCGGGCCCCCAGCACCCTGGCGACGACCGCGTCGACGCTCATCCCGCCCGAGGTACCCTTCCAGCCGAGGGAGTCGGTGGTCCAGCCGATGGCTCCGTACCCCGCCCCGTTGACCAGCTCCAGGGTGCGGGCGTCGTAGGCGCCGAAGGGGAAGCGGAAGAACGGGTGCGGGTCCTGCCCGGTGGTGCCGACGATCGCCGAGTGGGTCCTGGCCAGCTCCTGGGTGATGGCGCCGGCGCTGAGCGTGGTGAGGTCTGCGTGGCTCCAGCTGTGGTTCCCGACGGGGCCCAGGCCGGCCAGCGCGCGGGTGGTGCCGGGGTTGGTGGTCGCGAAGGTGCCCGTCACGAAGAACGAGGCCGGCACCGCCTCCCTGCGCAGCGTGGCCAGGATGGAGCCCGCGCCCTGCGCGCCGGCTCCGCCGTCGAAGGTCAGCGCGACCACCGGGCTCGTGGTCGGCAGCCTCGTGACGACGGTGCCGCGCAGGGCGGCGGGGAGCGTCGTGGGGGAGGGGTGAGCAGTGGTCGTCGACGGGCGCGGGGTGGCCGGGTGCGGGCGAGGCGCGGTGGTGGCTCCCGGGCGCGTGGACGTGGGCGCCGGGCCGGGCGTGGTCGACGTCGAGGTCGTGGCGGGAGGGGACGTACCCGTGGGCGGCCGGGCGTCCGTGGGCGCGCCGGCCGTGGTCACGCCCGAGGTGGCCGGAGCCGCGCCCTGGCGGTCCGGGCCCTCACCGCCACACGCGGCCAGGGTCAGCAGCGCCGCAGTCGCAGCCGCCGTGCACCACGACCTCATACCCCATGCTCACGGCTCGCAGGGGCCGTGCGTCAGAGCCCAAGGTCCCTCAGCGGCGGCTCTCCCACGCGGCGTCGACACAGCCTCAGGGGTCCGGCCCTGCCGGCCCCGATGTCATGACATTCTGGGGCCATGACGGACGCCGAGCTGCCTCCCGGCTACCCGGTGCAGTGGGAGGCCGACGTCGTGCTCCGCGACGGCTCCGTGGCGCACATCAGGCCCATCACGCCCGCCGACGCGGACCGGGTGCGGCGCTTCCACGCCGGCCAGTCCGACGAGTCGATCTACATGCGCTTCTTCGCGCCCCTGCGCCAGCTGAGCGACCGCGACGTCACCCGGTTCACCAACGTCGACTACGTCGACCGGGTGGCCCTGGTGGCCACGGTCCGCGACGAGATCGTCGGCATCGGCCGCTACGACCGCCTCAACGCGCGGTCGGCCGAGGTGGCGTTCAACATCTCCGACGCGTTCCAGGGCCGCGGCGTGGGCTCGGTGCTCCTCGAGCACCTGGCGGTGATCGCGCAGGAGCTGGGCGTCAGCGAGTTCGTCGCCGAGGTGCTGCCGCAGAACCGCAAGATGCTCTCGGTCTTCACCGACGCCGGCTACGAGGTCGACCGGCACATCGAGGACGGCATCGTCTCGGTCCGCTTCGAGATCAGGCCGACCGAGCGCTCCGAGGCGGTGCGGCTCTCGCGCGAGCACCGCGCCGAGGCGGTGAGCATGCACGCGGTGCTCTTCCCGGAGAGCATCGCGGTCGTCGGCGCCAGCCGGCGGAGAGAGTCGATCGGCCACCAGATCCTCGAGAACATCCTCGCCGCCGGGTTCACCGGGGCGGTGTACGCGGTCAACAACGAGGCCGTGGAGGTGTGCGGGCTCACCTCCCACGCGCGGGTCAACGAGATCCCCGGCCACGTCGACCTCGCGGTGGTGGCCGTGCCGGCCTCGCAGGTGCTCGACGTCGTCACCGACTGCGCCGAGGCGGGCGTGAGGACGCTGCTCGTCGTCTCTGCCGGGTTCGCGGAGGCCGGCCCCGCGGGCCAGGAGCTGCAGAGCCGGCTGCTCCACGCGGCGCGCGGGGCGGGTATGCGTGTCATCGGGCCCAACTCGTTCGGCGTCATCAACAACCATGCGGACGTCCGGCTCAACGCCTCGCTCGCGCCCGAGCTGCCCCCGCCGGGCCACCTCGGCCTGTTCTCGCAGAGCGGCGCGCTCGGCATCGCCGTCCTCGCGTCCGCGGCCCGCCGCAACCTCGGCATCTCGGTGTTCGCGTCCGCCGGCAACCGCGTCGACGTCTCCGGCAACGACCTGATGCAGTACTGGATCGACGACCAGGACACCCACGCCGTCGGGCTCTACCTCGAGTCCATGGGCAACCCGCGCAAGTTCTCCCGCATCGCGCGCCGCCTCGCTGCCACGAAACCGGTCATCGTGGTCAAGTCGGGCGTGAGCTCCTACGGCGTCCCTCCCGGGCACCGCGCCCGGCCGACGCGGGTCAGGCCGCAGGCCTTCGACGCCATGCTCCGCCAGGCGGGTGTGATCCGCGTCGAGAACGTCCACCAGATGTTCGACGTCGCCCAGCTCGTCGTGCACCAGCCGCTGCCGCAGGGCAACCGCGTGGCGATCGTCGGCAACTCCGACGCGCTCGGGGCCCTCACGGCGGAGGCCTGCGTCAGCTGGGGCCTGGAAGTGACGCACGGCCCGGTGTCCCTGCCCTCGGAGGCCCGTGGCGAGGAGTTCTCGGAGGCCCTCGCCAAGGCCTTCGCCGACGAGTCCGTCGACTCGGTCGTCACCTGCTTCATCCCGCCGCTCGTCACGCCCGACCAGGACGTCGCGATCGCGGTTCGGGAGGCCGCCCTGACGTCCGAGAAACCGTGTCTCGCAACCCTGCTCGGCATGCGGGGCGTGTCGGAGAAGCTGTCCCACTCCCCAGAGGACCCCGACTGGAGGCGGGAGGTCGTCCCCGCCTACGCGATGCCCGAGGACGCCGTTCGCGCACTGGCCGCGGCGACCAGGTATGCCGAGTGGCTGGCCCGCGACCGAGGGGTGCCGGTGATGCCCTCCGGGATCGACCGTGCAGCCGCCGAGGCGATCGTGACCGCAGCGCTCCACACCCACCCGGACGGCCGGAAGCTGAACCCCGAGGAGGTCACCGGCCTGCTGGCGGCGTACGGGATCACCGTGTGGCCGAGCGTCCCCGTGCGGACCGTCGAGGAGGCCGTCGCCGCGGCGGAGTCGATGGGCTACCCCGTCGTCATCAAGTCCGTGGCACCCCTGCTGCGCCACCAGCCGGGCCTCAGCGGCATCCGGGTGGACCTCGGGACCGAGGAGGCGCTGCGGGCGGCCTTCGCCGGCCTCAACGACCGACTGGCCCCGTTGGCCGCCAACGCCTTCGTCGTGCAGAAGATGGCGACGCCCGGTGTCTCCTGCGTGGTGCGCAGCGACGAGGATCCCCTCTTCGGCCCCGTGGTGAGCTTCAGCGTCGCCGGGCCCCCGACCGAGCTGCTCGGGGACATCGGGCACCGCATCCCGCCGCTGACGGACGTCGACGTCTCCGACCTGATCTCGTCGGTCAAGGCGGCGCCCATGCTGCACGGCCACCGCGGGGCGGCTCCCGTCCACCGCGCGGCCCTCGCGGACCTCATCGCCCGGGTCTCGGTGCTGGCCGACAACCTCCCCGAGGTCGCGACGCTGGTGCTCAACCCGGTCAACGCACACCCCGGCGGGGTCGACGTCCTGGGGGCGGACGTCACCGTGGCGCCGCCTCCGCGGCGCAAGGACCCGGGACGCCGCTCGCTGACCTAGGGCAAGATGGCCCATATGGGCTCCACCTCATCTGACCGCGCGGTCGCTCCCGCCGCACCGCTCCCCGCCGACCTGACGCGGTCGATCGAGCGGGCCGGCTACTACCCGGCCCTCGTCGCCGACGTCGTGCAGGCGGCGCTCGCCGGCGAGCAGGCGGTGTCCCACCTGGTCCACCAGGAGACGACGTTCGACCACGACGTGGTCCGCCGGCACATCACCGTGTTGGTGCTCACCTCCAGCCGCCTGGTCATCGCGCACGCCGACGACCACGCCGACGAGCGCACCGGCCACGAGGAGGTGGCCACCGCCACCACGGAGAGCATCCCCCTCGGCGCGGTCCGCGGCGTCATGCTCACCCACGTGGTGGCCAACCCGCAGGACTACCGCCCGGGCTCCCTGGGCCGGGAGATCACCCTCACCCTCGGCTGGGGAGCCGTCAGCCGCATCGACCTGCTCCCGGCAACGTGCGCCGACCCGAACTGCGACGCCGACCACGGCTTCGAGGGCACGGTCTCCTCCGACGACATCTCGCTGCGGATCAGCGCTGACGCCGAGGGCGAGGCGGCGCTGCGGCAGGCCCTGGCCTTCGCGCACGCCCTCTCGGCCAGCATCGGCCGCTAGGCGCCCGGCGACCATGCCCCACGAGGGACTCCTCGAGCCCCGCTACGACGCCGCCGGTCTGGCCGGTGTGCTGCCCGGTGTCGCTGCCAGCCTGGGCGTCTCGTCCCTCGACGGCGTCGACGCCGTTCCCATGCGACCCGCCCGGCGGGCCGTCGTCGTGCTGGTCGACGGCCTCGGCTACGAGCTCGTGCGACGCCGCGGCGGCCACGCGCCGTTCCTGCGCTCGCTGTTGCCCGCGGCATACCGGATCACCGCCGGGTTCCCCTCCACCACGGCGACCTCGATGGGGACCTTCGGCACCGGGCTGCCCCCGGGTGCCCACGGGCTGCTCGGCTACGAGGTGCTGGTGCCGGGTGAGGACCGCCTGCTCAACGAGCTCTCCTGGGAGGACGGGCCGGACCCGCTGGCCTGGCAGTCCCAGCCGACGGTCTTCGAGGCCGCGGCGGCGGACGGCGTGGCGGTGACGCGCATCGGTCCCGGCTTCTTCGACGGCTCCGGGCTCACCAGGGCAGCCCTGCGGGGTGGCCGGTTCCGCGCCGCCGACAGCCTCGCCGCCCGGGTCGACGCATCCCTCATGGCCGTCCGGGCCGACCGGCGCGCGCTGGTCTACCTCTACTGGGGCGAGCTCGACAAGGTCGGGCACGTCCACGGCTGCCAGTCCTGGGAGTGGGGCGACGAGCTGGAGGCGATCGACGCCGAGCTGGCCCGGCTGGTGCGCTCCGTCCCGTCGGACACCGCGGTCTACATCACCGCCGACCACGGGATGGTGGACGCGCCCCATGCGCTGCGCATCGACATCGCCCACGATGCCGAGCTCGCTGCCGGCATCCGGCACGTCGGGGGAGAGCCGCGCTCGCTCCAGCTCTACTGCGAGGAGGGCGCCGAGGCCGACGTCATGGCCACCTGGACCGAGCGAGTCGGCCAGCGGGCCTGGATCCGGTCCCGCGCGGACGCGGTCCGTGAGGGCTGGTTCGGCCCGGTGAGCGAGGCGAACCTGCCGCGCATCGGCAACATCCTCGTGGCGGCCCGCGACAACTTCGCGATCGTCGACTCCCGGCACTGGCGTCCCCAGCTGCTCGCGCTCCTCGGGATGCACGGCTCGCTGACCCCTGACGAGGCCGCGGTCCCGCTGTTCCACATCCCCGCGCGCGACAGCGCCTAAGGTGTCCCCTCGTGGCTGAGCTCGTCTTCTTCTCCGGCACCATGGACTGCGGCAAGTCCACCCTTGCGCTCCAGATGGACCACAACCACCGCGCCCGCGGCCGGTCGGGGCTCATCTACACCAAGATGGACCGCATGGGCGAGTCCGTCCTCTCCTCGCGCCTCGGCCTGTCCACCGACGCGGGCGAGGTCACCGACGACGTCGACTTCTGGGATGCCGTCGTCGAGTACGCCACCGCCGGGCACCGGGTCGACTACCTCATCTGCGACGAGGCCCAGTTCTACACCCCGGGCCAGGTGGAGCAGCTGGCCAAGATCGTCGACGAGATGGGCATCGACGTCTTCGCCTTCGGGATCACGGCGGACTTCCGGACCCAGCTCTTCCCCGGCTCGCGCCGCATGATCGAGCTGGCCGACCGGGTGCAGGTGCTGCAGGTCGAGGCGCTGTGCTGGTGCGGCCGCCGCGCCACCCACAACGCCCGCGTCGTCGACGGCGTGATGGTCGTCGAGGGCGAGCAGGTGGTCGTCGGCGACACGAAGCCCGGTCAGGCCGGGCTCGTGGAGTACGAGGTGCTCTGCCGTCGCCACTTCATGCGCCGGATGAACTCCGCCGCCGCCCGCGCCGCCGCGACCTCGCCCGACACCCTGCCGTTCGACCTCGACCTCTGCCCGGTCCCGCCCTGCTGACGGTCCCGCCCTGCTGACGGTCGCTTCCTGCTGACGGCGCGCCTCCACGGTGGGCGGTGAGCCCGGGGACTGCGGAGGTGTACCGCGAGGTGCCCCGCGGCGCGTGCTCAGTCGCGGGGCTTGGCCCCGAACATGACGTCGTCCCAGCTGGGGACGCTCGGACGGCCACTGCGCCGCGCGGGACGCGCCGGCGCGGTGGTGGTGGCCTCCGGCTCACGGGGCCGGGAGTCGCCCACCTCGTCCTCGGACTCGTCGCCCGACCCGGAGCCGCCCCGCCGCGGGGCCTCCGCCTCGGTGTCGGCGTCTACGCCCGGCTGGGTGTCCGGCTGGGTGTCCGGCTGCGAGTCCGGCAGCGTGTCCGGCTCGGTCTCCTCCGCCCCTGTCGCGTCGACGGCAGCGGTGGCCGCGTCCACGTCGGGCGTGGTGGCGTCGGCCGCGGGGAGCACGTCGTCGCCCACGTCGTCGCCCACCTCGTGCCTGGGCGCGGCATCGGAGGGGTGGGTGCCGCGGGCCGGCGGTGGCGGCGGCATCGTCTCGGGGTCGTAGGCGATGTCCTCCAGCGGAAGGGCGTCGTCGCGGGGCGCGTCGTCGACCGGCGTCTTGGTTGCGGGGGCCTTGCGGCGGCTGCCGCGCTTCCCACGAGCCGAAGCCCGCTCGCGCATCGCCGTCATGAGGTCCACGGGCTCCTGGGCCGGACGCTCGCCTGCCGGAGCCTCGGGGGAGGTCTTGCGTCGGGCGCTCGCGGACACGCCGCCCTCGGCCTCGACGTCGTAGACCGTCGTGGCCCGGACCGGCGCCGAGACGAGGTGCGGCGCGGGGATCGGGGTCTGCGCGCCGCTCGAGTCGTCCTCGCTCAGCCAGCGAGCCTCGTCGTCGATGGCGGTCACCGTGCGGGCCGGGACGTCGAAGAGCCAGCGGGCCTGGCGCTGACGCCCGCCGGCGGGGAAGGTCAGGATGACGGTCCAGGCGCCCTCGTCGTCACGGGCGGAGTCCCACTCCACGACTGCCGGGTCGACGCCGCGGCCCGAGAGTCGCTGGCCGACGCGGGCGGCGAGGGTCGGGGCCGAGCCCTGGCTGCCGCCTCGCCCGCGCAGCGTGACGGTGCGGGCCAGGCCGGCGACGTGCTCGCGCTCGGCCAGGACGGGGCCCTCGTAGCGGCGGACCTTCTCCACCGGCCAGCCCGAGCGCTCGGCGACCTCCTCGGCAGACGCGCCGGCTCGGATCAGGGACTGGACCTCTCGGGGGCGCATGCTGCCGTCCATCTCGATCTGGAGCTGACCCAGACGGGGGCGGTCCCGCCGGGCGGCAGCGCGGAGGGGCTCGTCGAGGGGGACGCGGTAGCGGTTGCCCTCGGGGTCGGCGAGCAGCAGATGCTGCCCGTCCTCGTGGACACCGATCAAACGCAGGTCCTGCATTGGCCTCTCCCATGTCGCCACACTGGGGACTGACTCTGCCATCTTGCGCCTCCGTGGCGAAAGCGACCACGCCGCGAGGGTATTTTTGGTCCGCGATGCTGACCTTCGACGCGAACCTCCAGCTGGCCCTCGATCTCGTGGGGGTCTTCGTGTTCGCGCTCACCGGCGGGCTCGTCGCCGTCAAGAAGCGGCTCGACCTCTTCGGCGTGCTCGTGCTCGCGGCGACCGCGGCCCTCGGCGGCGGAGTGATGCGCGACGTCCTCATCGGGGACACCCCGCCCGTGGGCATCTCCGACTGGCGGCTCGTGGGGGCGGCAGCGCTCGCCGGCCTCGTGACCTTCCTCTTCCACCCCGGCGTGGCGCGTATCTCGAAGGTCGTGCGCGTCCTCGACGCCGCGGGTCTGGCGACGTTCGCCGTCGGCGGGTCGCTCAAGGCGCTCGGCGCCGGGGTGGACCCGCTCGCCGCGGTCCTGATCGGCGGCATCACGGCCATCGGCGGGGGCATGGTGCGCGACGTGCTGGCCGGCCAGGTGCCCGAGGTGCTCCGCCGCGAGATGTATGCCCTGCCCGCGCTCTTCGGGTCCACACTGATCGTGGCGGCCCACCACTACGACCTCATCAGCACCGCAACCATCTGGGGGTGCGTCGGTCTCGTGTTCGTGATCAGGATGGCCGCTGTCATCCTCGACGTGCACGCACCCAAACCCCTACGGACCGGAGACCTCACGTGACCGAGCCCGCCGCGGACCACCCCCTCGCGCCCTACGACGGCGTCCTGCTGCTCTCCTTCGGTGGCCCCGAGAAGCCGGAGGACGTCCTGCCGTTCCTGCGGACCGTCACGGCGGGCAAGGGCATCCCGGACGAGCGGCTCGAGGAGGTCGGGGAGCACTACTACCGCTTCGGCGGCAGGAGCCCCATCAACGACCAGAACCGCGCGCTGCTGGCGGCGTTGCGCAGCGAGCTCGACCGTCGCGAGATCGACACCCCTCTCGTGTGGGGCAACCGGAACTTCACCCCGTTCACGATCGAGGCCCTGCGCGAGGCGGACGGCGCCGGCATGCGGCGCGTCGTCACGGTCGTCACCAGTGCCTACTCCTCGTACTCCTCGTGCCGGCAGTACCGCGAGGACCTCGCGGCGGCGCAGGCCGAGGCGGCGGACGAGGGCCTCGGCATCGAGATCGACAAGATCCGCCCCTACTTCAACCACCCCGGGTTCTCGCGGGCCAACTCGCGGCTCGTCACCGAGGCCGTGCGCGGCGTGGTCCGCGCCGGGGTCGACGCCGACGGCCTGCGGCTCCTCTTCGTGACGCACTCGGTCCCCACCGCGATGGACGAGACGTCCGGCCCGGGCGACGAGGAGGGGCACTTCTACGCCCGGCAGCACGCCGCGCTCGCGGCAGCGATCACCGACGAGGTCAACGCCACGCTCGACCTCGATGTGGAGGGCGAGCTGGTCTTCTGCTCGCGGTCCGGGCCGCCGAGCCAGCCCTGGCTGGAGCCCGACGTGAACGACCGCCTCGAGGAGCTCGCGGCGCAGGGTGCGACCGCTGTGGTCCTGGCCCCGATCGGCTTCGTCTCGGACCACATGGAGGTCATCTACGACCTCGACACCGAGGCAGCCGCGACTGCGGAACGCCTCGGGCTGCGGATGGTCCGGGTGCCGACCGTCGGCACCGACGCCGAGTTCGTGGCCGGCCTGGTCGACCTGCTCCTCGAGCGGGCCGCCGAGGCCCGCGGCGAGACCCCCGTCCGCCCGACCTGGCCAGGGTCGGACGCTCGTCCCGCGGTGTGCGAGCCGGGGTGCTGCCCGAACCTGCGGACGGCACGCCCCGCGCTCTGTGGGCGGGACTGAGCATGGTCGCCGTACCCGACGCCCTGCCGCTGGAGGAGCTCGAGCAACTGGCCGTCGAGGTCGCCCTCGAGGCGGGAAGGCTCATCGTCGACGAGCGCCCCGCCGAGCTCGGGGTGGCGCACACCAAGTCCAGCGCGACCGACGTTGTCACCGTGATGGACCAGCGCGCGCAGGACCTCATCCGGGGCAGGCTGAGCCGTGCCCGGCCCGGGGACGGCTTCTACGGCGAGGAGGAGGGTGGCTCGGAGGCGACCTCCGAGGTCACCTGGGTGGTCGACCCGATCGACGGCACCGTCAACTACCTCTACCTGATCCCCGCGTATGCCGTGTCCGTGGCGGCCGTGGTCGGGAACCCGCGGGTGCCGGGGGAGTGGGAGCCGGTGGTGGGGGCCGTCGTGGACCCCGAGCGCGGCAGGGTCTTCCGGGCCCGCCGTGGCGGCGGCTCCTGGCTGGAGGCCCCCGGCGCTGGCGCTGTGCGGCTGGGCACCAGCGCCGCCGTCGACCTGAGCCAGGCGCTCGTGGGCACGGGGTTCGGCTACGAGGCGGGCACGCGGTGGTGGCAGACCCGCGTCCTGGCGGAGGTGATCCCGCACATCCGTGACATCCGCCGCTTCGGCAGCGCTGCCCTGGACCTCTGCCACGTGGCGGAGGGGACGCTGGACGCCTACTTCGAACGCGGCCTGAACCCGTGGGACATGGCTGCCGCGGCGCTGGTGGTCACGGAGGCAGGGGGTGTGGTCAGCGGCCTCGGCGGTGAGCCACCCAGCTCGTCGATGGTCCTCGCCGCCCCGGCCGGGCTGCACGCCGCTCTCGGCGGCCGGGTGGCGGAGGGGGTCCGGGCAGCGGACGCCGAGGGGAGCCCCGGCTCGGGCTGAGCCCTGGTGGGGCCGCGGGACGTCGCGGCGGGGCCCCAACACGCGTGATCGCCGGCCCACGGGCCGGCGATCACGGGTTGCGGGGGGTCTGCGCCCGACTGGCGTGACGCCCTCAGGCGGCGGTGTAGCCCGCGAGCTCGGGGATCCTCAGGCCGTGGTCGTCGGCCAGTCGCGCGAGGTTCTCCAGCTCGGCCTGGCGCACCTCGACGAGGTAGTCGTCGCCGTTGGCCTCCGCCTGCTTCAGGGACGTGACCGCGGTGGCAGCACGGTCGCGCATCTCGGCGTGAAACTCGGTCATGGTGCACCTCTTCTCGGATGTTTCGGTCCCGGCTGGCGCAAGGACTCTAAGCGGAAAGACGCCAGCGACGGCATTCCGGTTGCCGATGATTGGGTGAACTGCCGGTAAAGAGGAAGTCAGGACACCGCGCTGACCTGCGGCCCTGTGATCGGATTGTGGTCCTGGTCACACCGGGCGACGAGGGGTGCTCCACCCCCGACCCAGGGGCTACGCACCCCGGCTGATGACGCGGGTTCGTGGATAGGGCACAATCCGCCCGACACAGGGCACAAAAAGTGGACTGCCTGCGTTGACGCAGCAACATGGCCCCCCGCAGGCCGGCACCACCACGACGACACACAAGGGAGCGACAGCGACAATGGCGACTGACTACGACGCGCCGCGCAAGACTGATGATGAGCTGTCCGAGGACTCCATCGAGGAACTGAAGTCCCGTCGGGTCGACAAGAGCGCCTCGAGCGTCGACGTCGACGAGGCAGAGCAGGCCGAGGGCTTCGAGCTCCCCGGCGCGGACCTGAGCGGCGAGGAGCTCTCGGTGCGGGTGCTGCCGCGCCAGGCCGACGAGTTCACCTGCTCCCGGTGCTTCCTCGTGCACCACCGCAGCCAGCTGGCCAAGGAGGTCAACGGGCAGATGGTGTGCACGGAGTGCGCAGCCTGACGGCGGCCCCGCACGCCCGTCGTGCGGGCACGGTGCCGGCCGCGGTGCCGCGCATGGGTAGGGTCAGTCCCCGTGACTGACCCTTCGCGCGTCCAGGTCCAGCTGCGGCGACTGGACCCGGAACTGCCCGCACCGGCATACGCCCACCACGGTGACGCGGGAGCCGATCTCCGCTCGGCCTCGGACGTGACTCTGGCGCCGGGGCAGCGGGCGCTGGTGCCGACGGGCGTGGCGATCGCCCTGCCGGTCGGGTTCGTGGGGCTCGTGCACCCACGGTCGGGGCTGGCGGCACGGCACGGCATCACGATCGTCAACGCCCCCGGCACCGTCGACGCCGGTTACCGCGGGGAGATCCTGGTCAACCTGGTCAACCTCGACCCGCGGGAGCCGTTCACGGTGCGGCGGGGGGACCGGATCGCCCAGCTGGTGGTCCAGGCGGTCGCCCGCGCGGACTTCACCGAGGTCGATTCGCTCTCGGAGACGGCGCGGGGGGAGACTGGGCATGGTGCCAGCGGAGGCTTCGGCGGAGCACCAGACCACACACACGAGGGATTGACGAGGCAGTGAGCATCTTCCGGCGCGGCAAGAAAGAAGAGCAGGCGGGGTCGGCACCCGAGGCGGAGGCGGCCCCCACCGGCCGGCCCGCCGACGACCTCGCCTCGGACGCGGGCGAGGGCACCCCCGCGGTCGCCGAGGAGTCCACCACCGCCGGCGCGGACGAGCAGGCCGGCGCTGAGGCTGCCGGCCTCGGGGAGACCTCTGGCGAGGCCACCACGTCCGGCGCGGGGCCGTACGACTCCGCGGAGGTCCACGACCTCGGTGGTCGGCTGGACCTCGGGTCGCTGTGGGTGGTGGGTGTCCCGGGCATGGAGCTGCGGCTCGAGGTCGAGGAGTCCACCTCCAACGTCGTCGGGGTCACCGCCGTGCTCGAGGACTCCGCGGTGCAGCTGCAGGCCTTCGCCGCCCCCAGGACCATGGGCATCTGGGACGACATCCGCTCGGAGATCGCCGAGTCCATCGTCAGCCAGGGCGGCACCGCCGACGAGGAGCGCGGCGCGCTCGGAACCGAGCTGCGCACGCGCATGCCCTCTGCCGGCCCGGATGGCCGCACCGTCTTCGCGCCGGCGCGGTTCGTGGGCGTCGACGGCCCGCGGTGGTTCCTGCGCGCGGTGTTCTCCGGCCGGGCCGCGATCGACGACGACGCGGCCGCGACGCTCTTCGAGATCGTGCGTGGCACCGTCGTCGTGCGCGGCGACGCGGCCATGGCGCCGCGCGAGCTGCTGCCGCTGCGCCTGCCGCAGGAGGCCGCCGTGCCGGGGGAGCCCGGGGGCGAGGGCGCCGATGACGAGGGGGGCCGCAAGGCCGACGACCTCAAGCCGTTCGAGCGTGGGCCTGAGATCACCGAGATCCGGTAGGAGCCCGGCATGTCATCCCCCAGCGCGACCGATGCCGCCGACGGCAGGCACCGGTCCCTGCTGGCCCGGCTCGGCGAGCGGCTGACCAAGCCCACCCACGAGCTCGAGGCCGACGAGCTGCGCAAGGTCTCCGACCGTCACGGCGGCACCCCGATGTGCGACCTCCAGGACCGCCAGACGGCGACGGTGAGCGGCACCGTGAGGGCGGTGACCCTGCGTCCGCGTGTCAACGTCCCGGCGCTGGTGGTCGACCTCTACGACGGGAGCACCACCATCAACCTCGTGTGGCTGGGCCGGCGCACCATCCGCGGCATCGAACCTGGCACCTACCTGCGGGCCACCGGCCGTGTCACCTTCACGCGCGGCATGCCGACCATCTTCAACCCCGCCTACGAGATCGTGCCCGACCGTGGAGAGTGAGCCCATCGTGACGTCGGCCGTCCCCGC
This sequence comes from Pedococcus sp., assembly GCF_036554925.1. Taxonomy (NCBI): domain Bacteria; kingdom Bacillati; phylum Actinomycetota; class Actinomycetes; order Micrococcales; family Intrasporangiaceae; genus Pedococcus; species Pedococcus sp. The sequence continues at coordinate 2,497 of NZ_DATBMI010000212.1, read as the reverse complement.
CCATCCGGGGCACCCCGCGCCCACGGTCGAGGAGATCATCCGGCACCGCCTCTCGGCCGCGCTCGGGGGCTGGCGCGGCTCCGTCGAGACCGCCCTGCCGACCTTGGCCTTCGTGGGCGTGTGGACCTGGCGCAAGGACGTCACGCTCGCCGTCACCACCGCAGTCGTGGTCACCGTGGTCCTGGCCGTCCTCCGGCTGGTCCAGCGCCAGAGCCTGCAGTTCGTGCTGTCGGCGGCGTTCGCGACCGCCATCGCCGCCTTCTTCGCCCTGCGCAGCGGACGCGCCGAGGACGCCTTCCTCCCCGGCATCCTGACCAGCGCTGCGTGGGGAGTCGCCACCCTGCTGTCCGTCATGCTGCGCTGGCCGGTGGTCGGTTTCCTGGTCGGCGCGGGTGACCCGCGGATGGCCGAGGACCCGTTTGCGTGGCGTCGCGACCCGGGGCTGGTCCGGGTGTGCCAGCGGCTCACCCTGGTCCTCGTGGTGCTGTATGCCGTGCGCGTGGCGATCATGCTGCCGCTGTACTTCGCCGGCGAGGTCGCCTGGCTCGGTGTGGCCAAGGTCGGTCTCGGCTGGCCGGCGTGGGTGGCCGCGGTCGCCGTCATGGGCGTGATGCTCGTGCGCGGTCGGACGCCGCAGGTCGTCCCCGCGCCCGACAGCGAGGCGACGTGGGAGTGGGGCCACCACCCCCAGGCGGACGAAGGCACAGGCCCGCGCAGCTGACGTGCTCGCCCGAGGGCGCGGCTACTCGTCCTCGCGGGGCACCCGGTGCCCCGGGCTCAGCATCGACTCGAGCTCGTCCTCGTACTCCGGGGTGCTGATGAACAGCAGCTCGTCGTGGGGCTCGAGGCTGTCGTCACGGGTGGGCGCGATGGGGTGGTCCTCGCGGATGATGCCGACGAGCACGGTCTCACCGGGGAAGACCATGTCGCCCACCCGCTTGCCGGCGTAGGGGCTGTCCGCTGGGAGGGTGAGCTCGACCATGGTGGCCTTGCCCTGCTGGAACTGAAAGATCCGCACGAGGTCGCCGACGCTGACGGCCTCCTCGACCAGGGCGGTCATCAGCCGCGGCGTCGACACCGCCACGTCGACGCCCCAGGCCTCGTCGAACATCCACTCGTTCTTGGGGTTGTTGACCCGGGCCACGGTGCGGGGCACGCCGAACTCGGTCTTGGCCAGCAGCGAGACGACGAGGTTGACCTTGTCGTCGCCCGTCGCGGCGACGACGGTGTCGCAGTCGGCGAGCCCGGCCTCGTGGAGGGCGCTGATTTCGCACGCGTCAGCGAGCAGCCAGTTGGCCTCGGGCACCCGGCTGGCCTGGACGTCCTTGGGCTCGCGGTCCATGAGGAGGACCTGGTGGCCGTTGTGCAGCAGCTCGCGGGCGATGGAGCGCCCGACGCTGCCGGCCCCGGCGATGACGACTCGCATGTGTGGTGGGCCCCTTCCTGGGCTCAGGCGTCCGTGCGCTGCGGGACGGCGTCGAGGATGCGCTCGACGCGGGGCAGCTCGTCCGCGAGCGTCGCGATGTGGATGAGGTCGCCCTCCTGGTACACCGTGTCCTGGCCGGGGAGCATGCCGGCGCCGAGCCGGGTCAGGTAGGCGACCCGACCCCCGGAGGCCAGCTCGAGGTCGCTGACCCGGTGACCCACCCAGGCGGGGTTGACCGGAACCTCGGCGAGCACGACGCGGCCGGAGGGGTCGGTGAACTCCGGGACGTGCCCCTGGGGCAACAGCCGTCGCAGCATCTGGTCCGCGGTCCACTTGACCGTCGCCACCGTGGGGATGCCGAGCCGCTGGTAGATCTCCGCGCGTCCGGGGTCGTAGATGCGGGCGACCACGTGCTCGACACCGAAGGTCTCGCGGGCGACCCGAGCCGCGAGGATGTTCGAGTTGTCACCGCTCGACACGGCGGCGAACGCATAGGCCTGCTGGATGCCGGCGTCGACGAGGGTGTCGCGGTCGAAGCCGACCCCGGTGACCCGGCGGCCCTCGAAGCCGGTGCCGAGCCTGCGGAAGGCGGCCTCGTTCTGGTCGATGACGGCGACGTCGTGTCCCTGGCCCTCGAGGCTCAGCGCGAGGGTGGAGCCGACCCGGCCGCAGCCCATGATGACGAAATGCACGACTGCGACGCTACACCGGGCTGGACGCGGTTGCGGCGCATGGTCGGCCCCCGGCCTAGAGTGTCTGCGTGCCAACGTCTGGACGCGTCCTCAAACGCCTTCTCGTCGGTCGGGCCATGCGCAGCGACCGGCTCGGGGAGACCCTCCTACCGAAGAAGCTGGCGCTGCCGGTCTTCGCGAGCGACGCGCTCTCGTCCGTGGCCTACGCCCCCGACGAGATCTTCCTGACGCTGGGGCTCGCAGGTGGGGCGCTGGCGCTCACGGCGTCGTGGCAGATCGCGGTGGCGGTCGTCGTCGTCATGCTCGTTGTCGTCGCGTCCTACCGGCAGAACGTCCATGCCTACCCCTCAGGCGGTGGGGACTACGAGGTGGCGACCAC
>NZ_DATBMI010000202.1:0-7718 GCF_036554925.1 Pedococcus sp. | reverse complement strand
GGTGGTGACCGTCCCTCAGAGTTCGAACGAGGCGTGCGGCGTTCAGAACCGCATCCTGACATCGGCAGATGAGTGCATCGCCCCGTTGCCCATTTGAGGCCCCGGAGGGCAACGCGGCCAACGCCCGCTCACTCGTTCTACGGACGTGTCGCGATGTGGCATTGACGAATTGACCTCTGAGAAAGATCAAGGCGCGGCTCCGCCGCGCTGACCGGGGCCTGCGGCCCCGGCCGTGCCGGGCCTGCGGCCTAGCGGCCGTTCCGGGCGCGGCCGGTCCCGCAGCCGCCGGCTGCCACCTGCGTTGGCGACAGTCGTCACGAGGGTCACCATCGAGCCGCTGACCCGACGCGGCAGGATCCGGCAGCCCTCCGAGCCGGTCAAGCCCTCGGTTCACGTCCGGCTGAGGGGCACACTCCGTTGTGCCGCCGCATCACCATCCGGCGTGGGGGAGGGCTTGACAGCCTCTCCGGTCTGCCTCCAATGCGTCCGCTATCGGGTGGGCGCCTCTCCCTGGTCACGCATCTCAGGTGGGAAACGGTTCGGGCACGCACGGGACGCCGCAATTGGTCGCCCGGCACGATGACCACCGTGGGGATCGGGCGAAGGCTACTAGTGCTTGTCATGGCTGCTGCCGGGGTGATCGTGACGGGCGGGTGCGAGACCGTTGAGTTCGGGGGAGCGACAGGCGTATCCGTCGACGCCACCGGCGCGCCGGTTGCGGTCCTCGCCATCTGCGAGGGGAACATCGATGGGCTTGAGCTCTACTCCGGAGAGGGGGACAACACCGTGACCCACGGCGACTGGCAACGCCGCATCCCCGCATCAGGCTTCGCGACGGTGGAACTGGCACGCCCGGCAGACGGTTGGACGTCCTCCCAGCGGCTCGGCGAGCTGAAGGCAGGCGAGACCTACGGCCTGTTTGGCGGTACGCGCGACAACCGATGGGCGACGGCGCACGTGACCTTCACGCTGGAGAGCCTGGCGAGGCTCCGACCCGGCGAGGTCCTTCGCCAGGCATACGACGAGACGTCGGACCGTGATCGCGACGTCATCACCTCGGTCGAGGAGTTCCGGGGCGAGGTCTGCTAACACATTGCTAACCAGAGGGTCCGACGTCGTGGACTTCCGCGGATTCGCGCGCCGGCTTCTGAGCACGAAAACGAGGTAACCGTAGGAGCGGAACTACCCCGGAACGAGCTTTGAATCAGGACAAGCAGACGTAGGTTTGATTCCTACCCGGGGAGCCAACCCCGCAGGTCAGAGGCTAGGGCCGTCGCGCGCCGCAGGAACCGTCTCGCCGGATGCCCGTCACGCAGCGTCGACCCTCGGCCGCGTCTCGCAGAACCCGGGAAAATAGCGCGACACATGCCGTCCTGATGTGGAGAATCTCCGGGTGACTCTCGACGCCGTCCTCCGTCAAGCGCGTCCGCCGTCACCACTGGCCGGACGGCTCTCCCTGCAGTCACTGCTGTTCGCCCTGGGTGAGGGCACGTTCATGACCGGCTCCGCGGTGTTCTTCACGCAGATCGTCGGGCTGTCCGCCGCACAGGTCGGCCTTGGGCTGACGTGCGCGGGGATCGCTGCGTTCTTGGCCGCGCTTCCCATGGGCAGGCTCGTCGACCGGTTCGGGCCGAAGAAGATGTGGGCCGTCAGCGCGACGGGTCAGGCGGCGATGTTTGCGCTGTGGCCGTTCATCACCGGCTTCGAGGGCTACGTCGCCATGGCCGTCGGCATGGAGGTCATCGGGGCGCTCGGTGGCGCGGCATACGGCTCCTACACGATCGACGTGCTGCCGGCCGACGAGCGAGTCAAGTCACGCGCCTACATGTACTCCGCGCTGAACGTCGGCTTCACGCTCGGCTCGGTGCTCGGCGGTATCGCCCTGGCATTCCGCTCCAACGACGTCCTGCACGCCCTGCCGTGGTTCACGGCCCTGGTGTTCCTCGTCAACGCCGTCGCGATCGGCCGCCTGCCGAGGGCGGCGCACGACGAGCGCAGCCCCGAGGAACGGAAGGTGAAGATCCCCGGCCCCGGTCCACTCCGCAACCCCGGCTGGCTTCTCACGACGTTCTTCAGCGGTGTGTTCTGGACGAACCAGGTGCTGCTCAACGTCGTGATCCCGCTGTGGCTGGTCGAGAAGACCGACGCTCCCAGGGTCCTGCTGGCCTTCCTGTTCGGCACCAACACCGTCATGTGCATCTTCCTGCCGATGGTGACCTCGCGCGGGGTCAAGGACGTGCCGACTGCGCTGCGGGCCGTCCGGCTCTCGTCGGCGTTCTTCGTCGTGTCCTGCCTCATCACGCTCGCGACGCACGACACCGTCGGCTGGGTGACGATCGCGCTCGTCTGGCTCGGCCACGTCACGGTCACCGGCGCGGAGCTCTACCTGTCTGCCGCGAGCTGGTCGTTCGAGGCCGAGCTGATGGACCCGCGGCAGCGCGGCGCGTACCAGGGGGCGGCCGAGCTGAGCGGCACGCTCGGGCGGGTCTGGGCTCCTGCGGTCTACACGTTCCTCGCGATGAACTGGGGCGCCGCGGGATGGCTGCTCATCGCCGCGATCATCGTCGTCGCAACGCTGGGCATCCATCCGTCGACCCGGCTGGCGCGGCGGTTCCTCGAGCAGCACGTGCCGGCCGATGCGCTCGCCGATGCCCGCGCGTCCGCGCCCGAGCCGGAGGAGGGCCTGGCCGTCGGCCCGCCCTCGCTCATCGCCACCGATGAGCCGGTGCCCGATCGCAACCCCGACCCGATCCGCTGAGGGGCCGCGGGGCCGCTTGTCGACCACGTGGACGTGTGCGCGGCCGCTCAGCGTCACGAGCAACCACTCCAGCGTCTCGGCCGCCCGCGAGCCACGGAGGAACTGCCCGGACCTGACCTCGTCGAACGACCAATGCTCGCCCGCTGGCCACCTGCCGGAGTGGGACGTCGGCCCGTTCGGCCCTGACCTCGTCAGGTCCTCGCAGCCTCAGGCTCGCGTCCGGCAGCGCCACGGCAGGGAGCGCGACGAGGCGCGGCACAAGGCGCGCCCTGCGGGCTAGGTTGAGGGGGTGGACGTGCTCGACTGGCTGCTCGACTCCGACCCCGCGATCCGATGGCAGGTCCTGCGCGACCTCACGGACGCCCCAGCGGAGCAGGTCCAGGACGAGCGGGCCCGCGTCGCCACCGAAGGCTGGGGGGCCCGCCTGCTCGCGCTGCAGGACGAGGACGGGCAGTGGGATGGCGGCACGTACTTCCCGGCGCGGGTCGAGGACTCCGAGGAGGGGCAGCCGTGGACGGCGACGACCTACAGCCTGTTGCTCCTGCGTGACCTCGGGCTCGACCCCAGCAGCGACGAGGCCCGCGGCGCGGTCGCGCTCGTCGAGGCGAACAGTCGCTGGGAGGAAGGCGGCCAGCCCTTCTTCTCAGGTGAGGTGGAGCCATGTGTCAACGGCATGGCTGTCGCCCTCGGGGCCTACTTCGGTGTGGACGTCGACGCCGTCGTCGCACGACTCCTCGGCGAGCAGCTCGACGACGGTGGGTGGAACTGCGAGGCGGAGAGAGGGTCCACGCGCTCGTCGTTCGGCACGACCATCAACGTGCTCGAGGGGCTCCTGGAGCACGAGCGGGCCACCGGCGGGTCCCCATCCTCGGAGGGGGCCCGGCTTCGCGGGGAGGAGTACCTGCTCGAGCGTGGGCTCCTCCGCCGCTCGACCACGGGGGAGCTCATCAACCCGGCCTGGCTGCAGCTCTCCTTCCCGACCCGGTGGCACTACGACGTCCTTCGGGGCCTCGAGTACTTCCGAGCGGTCGGCGACCCCCCGGACGGCCGCATCGAGGAGGCCGTCGAGGTGGTGCGTTCGAGGCGACAGCCCGATGGCAGGTGGCTGCTCGAGCACAGCCATCCCGGGCGCATCCACTTCTCGATGGAGGACGGCGACGGACACCCGAGTCGGTGGAACACCCTCAGGGCGCTGCGGGTGCTCAGGTGGTGCGGGGATTGAGCCGGAACGGTGAGGAGTCACCCCGCGGCTCGACGGGGCGAGCGGGCCCTTCTTCGACTGCCCCGACACGCAGCAGCTCCCTGACGGGCACCCCCGCCGAGGCATGTCGGTCGTCGCGGCCCTGAGCCGATGGCTCATCCACACCAACCGTCGGCGCAACGGCGCCTGGACGCAGAGGTACGAGCACGGCATACCCGTCACCGGGCTGAGCCCCATCCCCGACCCGGACAGCACCGGCACCACGGTGCACTTCCTGCCCGACGACGTCGTCCGCTCGATGGGCGAGGTGTCGCCGCCGGTGCTGGAGCGGTCGGCGGCCCTGTGGCCCCAGCTCGCTGTCGAGGTCGCGGACGAGCGCAGCGCCTGAGCCGGCGGGGTCCTGCACACCGAGTGCAGGACCCCGCCCCGGCGCGACTGGTCGACGTCGCGTCTCAGGTCGTCGACGTGGCCGAGCTGGTGGCCGAGGGGGCCGGCTGCGGGCCACCGCCGGGGCCGCCGGTCCGGGTCTCGATGGTCCCCAGGTCCTTGCTGACCTCGAGCATGACGGGGTTGCCGTCCTTGGTGCCGAGGACGTCATAGGACCCGTCGGGGTCCTTCTGCACCCGCTGGACCGTGACCGCGGAGTCCTTGGTCTTGACGGCGGCGGTCACCTTGGCGAGCTCGGTGCCGGTGACATCGGTGTGGGCGTGGCCGCCCCGCCCTCCGGGGCCGCCCCGACCGCCGCCGGGGCCGCCGGTCCGGGTCTCGATGGTCTTGAGGTCCTTGCTGACCTCGAGCATGACGGGGTTGCCGTCCTTGGTGCCGAGGACGTCGTAGGACCCGTCGGGGTCCTTCTGCACCCGCTGGACTGTGACCGCGGAGTCCTTGGCCTTGACGGCGGCTGTGACCTTGGTGAGCTCGGTGCCGGTGACCTCGGTGTGCGCGTGCCCCCCGGGTCCGCCCATGCCGCGACCCTGGTCCTCGGTGGAGCCCGCGCCGCCGTATCCCGCGACGCCGTATCCCGCGTAGGCGACCTGGTTCGTGGTCGAGGCGTTGGACACAGCGGCCACACCACCGACGAGCGCGCCGGCTGCAGCCACCGCGGCCGCCGTGATCGCGATTTCTCTCCTGACAGGCATGCTCTGCCCACCTTCCTCATACGTCGTAGGGGCTGGGCGCCCGATGATGAACCCCACGGTGACCGGCGCCGCTGTCAGGACCTGTGCTGGCGCATATGAGGAACCTGTGAGGCCGGCACGGGGCGGACGGCGGGCGTCGCCACTCACCGAAGGCGCCCGGTCGCGAGATCGGGTCACCCGTCATCGACGGGGTCTTACGGCTGAGATCCGTTGCCTCTCCACGCAGTTGGGCGATAACCCGAGGCTGTGGCAGGAAACGACCGTCGCCGTGCACCGGCCGCTGGGCAGCGCGGCCGTGCGGGGCCTGAGCCTATTGCCGCGCCGAGCACGGCGGGCGCAGACTGCTGAGAGGGTGCTCTCGCCCAGACCCTCGCGGTGGGAGCCCGGTCTCCTACCACCCCTGGGGGCATGCGATGCAGACACCGGCGCCCGTCGACTACGCCAGAGCCACCAGCATTGACCACGCGTTGCAGCTGTTGGAGGAACGGGGGCCGGAGTCACGGCTGATCGCCGGTGGGCACAGCCTGCTCCCGATGATGCGACTGCGGATCGCCCGCCCCGAGTGCGTCATCGACATCAACGACCTGGACGAGCTCGACCACATCCGGATCGAGGGCGGCGAGCTGTGCCTCGGGGCCATGACCCGCCACGCGGCCGTGCTCGACTCGCCAGTGGTCGGCGAGCACTACTCGATCCTGCACGACGCCGAGCGCCGGATCGCCGACCCGCCGGTCCGCAACCGCGGCACGGTCGGGGGGTCGCTCTGCCAGGGCGATCCGGCCGAGGACCTGGCCGCCGTCGGCTCCGCGCTCAAGGCCACGCTCGTCCTCCGCTCCCGCCAGGGGACGCGCACCGTGGCTGCCCGGGAGTTCCACGCCGGCCCCTACGAGACGGTGCTCGGCGACGCGGAGATCCTCACCGAGGTCAGGATCCCCCTCCGCCCCGGCGCCGGCAGTGCCTACGAGAAGGTCAAGCGGCGGGCCGGGGACTGGGCGGCAGCCGGTGCCGGCGCCTACGCGGTCCTGAGCGACGGTGTGGTGGCTGATGCCGGCATCGGTCTCACCGCAGTGGGCGCCCCGCACTTCTGCGCCGAGGCGGCGGAGTCCTACCTGATCGGGCGGGACGCCACTGAGGACAACCTGCGGGAGGCCGCGCGGCTGGCCGCCGAAGCCTGCAGGCCGCACGGGGACCAGCGCGGCCCGGCCGAGTACAAACGGCACCTCGCGGGCGAGCTGACCCTGCGGGCGCTGCGCCGCTCCGTCGAACGTGCCCGAGGGGGAGAGTGACGATGCAGATCACGATGACGGTCAACGGTGCTGAGGTCAGCGCCGACGTCGAACCGCGACTGTTGCTGGTCCACTTCGTACGCGAGAACCTCGGCCTCACCGGCACTCACTGGGGATGCGACACGTCGCAGTGCGGCACCTGTGTCCTGTGGCTGGACGGCCAGCCCGTCAAGAGCTGCACGGTGCTGGCGGTCATGGCTGACGGGCACGAGGTCCGCACCGTCGAGGGACTCGAGGTGGATGGCCAGCTCGACCCCGTCCAGCAGGGCTTCATGGAGGAGCACGGACTCCAGTGCGGCTTCTGCACGCCGGGGATGATGATGACCGCACGCTGGCTGCTCGACCACGACCCCGACCCGGACGAGGCCACCATCCGCGAGGCGATCTCCGGGCAGATCTGTCGGTGCACCGGCTACGAGAACATCGTGCGATCCGTCCGCTGGGCTGCCGCGCACCCGCGGGCCTCCGAGCGGCCGGCGCCGTCGCAGCAGCCGGAGTCCCGGCAGCCGGAGTCGCAGCCTGTGGAGGAGGTGCAGGCATGACCGCCACCGTCGACCCGAAGGCAGGATCCCTCAGCCCAGCCGGGAACCCCATGGGCTTCGGCCGGATGCTGCGCAAGGAGGACGCGCGCTTCCTGCGCGGCCAGGGCCACTACCTCGACGACCTGAGCCTGCCGGGGATGCTGCACGCCGCGATTCTGCGCAGCCCGGTCGCCCACGCCCGGATCCTCTCGGTCGACACGTCCGCGGCGGAGGCACACCCCAAGGTGAGGGCCGTGATCACCGGCGCCCTGCTGGAGACCCTCAACCTGGCGTGGATGCCGACGCTGAGCGCCGACGTGCAGGCCGTCCTGGCCACCGACAAGGTCCGCTTCCAGGGCCAGGAGGTGGCGATGGTCATCGCCGAGGACGCGTATGCCGCGCGCGACGCCCTCGAGCTCGTCGACGTCGAGTACGACGTCCTCCCGGCCGTGGTCGATGCCCGCAAGGCGCTCGACCCGGACGCCCCCGTGATCCGTGATGACGTCGAGGGGCGCACCGACAACCACATCTTCGACTGGGAGGCGGGTGACCGGGCACGGACCGACGAGGTCTTCGCCGCTGCCGACGTGGTGGTCAGCCAGGAGATGCTCTACCCGCGCTCGCACCCGGCGCCGATGGAGACGTGCGGCACCATCGCGAGCATGGACAAGGTGACCGGGAAGCTCACCGTTTGGTCGACGAACCAGGCCCCGCACGCCCACCGCACCGTCTACGCCCTCGTCGCAGGGATCCCCGAGCACAACATCCAGATCATCTCGCCGGACATCGGCGGAGGCTTCGGCAACAAGGTGG
>NZ_DATBMI010000148.1:0-29652 GCF_036554925.1 Pedococcus sp. | reverse complement strand
CGCTAGGGGTGTCTAGCACCACGCCAAGATTGCCCTGCCGATTGCTCGCTGACGCCCGAGGCACCGTGTCGGGATGCGTGCCGAGGCCGTCATCTTCGCCCATTTCCGTGGATCTGCCTGTGGATGATCGCGGAACGCTGTCGGCGTGTTCGACGAGACTCGAACACATGTTCGATCGGTTGGCGGAGGCGCAACGGTTGCTGGCGGAGGAGTTCGCGGACTCCCGCGCCCGCGGCGCGGCCGGGTTGTCGGATGCGGAGCTGGCCGAGCGGGTGGAGGCGGCGCAGCGGGCGGCGAACATGGCGCAGGCGGTGCAGGCGCAGCGCGTGGCGCAGTACGCCGCCCGGGAGGACGTCCGGTTCGAGGACGGCACCCTGGGGCAGCAGGACCGCGGGCTGGGGCACGTCAGCGCGTTCGCGTCCGGGGTGGTCGGCCCGCGGCTGGGGCTCTCACCGGCGGGGGCGGATCGCAAGGTGCACCTGTCGGCGCGGCTGGCGTCCCGGTTCGCGCCGACGCTGGCGGTGATGGCCGCCGGTGACCTCGACGACTACCGGGCGTCAGTGCTGGTGACAGAACTGGCCGATGCCGGCCCGGACGTTGCGGCGGCGGTGCAGGACGTGGTGCTCCCCCAGGCGCCGACCCAGACCGCCGCCCAGCTTCGGGCGGCCGTGCGGCGGGCGCTGGCCCGGCTGGACCCCGAGGCGCTGCGGGCCAAGGTGGAGGCGAACCGGACCGAGCGCGGGCTGTGGAAGCGGCCGGGAGAGCCGGGGGTCAGTGAGTGGTTGGCGGTGCTGCCGAACGAGACCTCGGCGGCCTGTTGGGCGGCGGTCGACGAGCTGGCCCGCCGGTACCACGCCGACGGCGACGCCCGGACCCTGGACCAGGCCAGGGCGGACGCGATGGCCGACCTGGTGCTCGGCAGCGCCACCGTGACCACCACGGTGACCTTCGCCCTCCCGGCCGTCGCGCCCGGCGGTGTCCCGCCCGCGCTGGAAGGGTTGAGCCCGCTCGGCCTGCCGTTGCCCGACCCGGGCGTCTCGAGTCCGAGCCTCCCGAGGTCGCCGGCCACGGAGTCGGGGGTCGCGGTCGTGCCGGACGGGGTCGGCCCGCCGGACGTGGTCTGCGCCGTGACCGGTGAACTGCTGACCGGCGATGTGCTGCCGGTGGTCGAGGTGCCCGGTGTCGGGGAGGTGCCCGGGCGAGTGGTGCGCGGCATCGTCGCCGCGTTCGGCACCAGGGCGGTGCTCGCGCTGTGCGACTGGCGCTCGGGCACCCTGGCCTCTGAGACCTGCGAGGCGTACCGGCCGCCGGCCTGGCTGGAGCGGCTGGTGAAGGCCCGGGACGGCACGTGCCGGTTCTTCGGGTGCACCGTCCCGGCCCGGCGCTGCGACGTCGACCACGTCGTCGCCCACCCGCGCGGGCCGACCGAGGTCGAGAACCTGATGTGCCTGTGCCGGCACCACCACCGCCTCAAGCAGCAGGAGCGCTGGGCGGTGCGGATGACACCGGACGGGGCGGTCACCTGGACCACCCCCGTCGGCGACGAGTTCACCACCTGGCCGGTGGACCACCTCGGCGTCCGCGACCTCGCCTCCTGACCGCCGCCCGAACGGTCGGACGGGGTCCATCGCCGCCCGCACCTCCCGCACCGTCGGGACGCCGACCGGACATCACTGTGCCTTGCTGCCCGGAGCGGAGGGTCACGCACGGGCTCGCTCCGCAGCCGAGCACGACCGCCGTCAGGCGTTGGCGCGCAGGTACCGGCCGAAGTGGGGGACCGTGAAGGCGATCCGTCCCCGCTCGCCGGAGTAGATGAGCCCCTTCTTGAGCAGCGCGTCCCGGGCGGGCGAGAGCGACTGCGGCTTGCGGTCGAGCACCGCCGCCACCGACGAGGTCGGCACCGACTCGGTGTCGTCGAGCTCCTCGGGGGCCTCCTCCACGATCTGCTGCGCCGCGTCGGCCATGGCCCGCAGGTACTCCCGCTCCGCCGGCGTGGCCCGCTCGTAGCGGGAGCCGAAGAACCCGACGGCGAGCTCGGCCTCGGCCTCCGGCGCGGCGACCCTGACGTCGTCGGCGGTGATCGGGCTCTGGGGCGCCACGTCCCAGGCGACCTTGCCGTAGGCCTGGACGAAGAACGGGTAACCGGCGGTCGCGGCATACAGGGCCTCGAGCGCCTCCGGCGTGAACTCGGCGTCCTCCTCCTGCGCGGGCGCGCTGAGGGCGCGGTCCGCGGCTGCACGGTCGAGCCGGTCGATGCGCTGGTACTTGAACAGGCGCTCGCTGTAGGACTTGCTGGCCGACAGCACGGCGGGCAGGTGCGGTAGGCCGGCGCCGACCACGATGACGGGCAGCCCCGACTGGCTGATCTCGTGGCACGCCGCGCAGATGGCCGAGACGTCCTCCGGCCCGAGGTCCTGCATCTCGTCGATGAAGATCGCGACGCCCTTGCCGACGTCCGCAGCGAGCCCGCCCACGTCGGTCAGCAGCTCGACGAGGTCGATCTCGATGTCGCCCGAGTCAGCCCGCCCCGCCACCGCGGGGGCGTCGATGCCGGGGTTCCATCTCTCGCGCAGCTTCGCGGTCGGGGCGGCGTCGCGCTGCGCGAACGCCTTGATGACGCCGAGGACGTGGTCGACGTCGTCACCCTGAGGGTGGCCCAGCTCGCGCACCGCGACGTGGAGGGCAGCCGAGAGGGGCCGACGCAGCCGCTGGTCGGGCCGGGCCTCGAGTTTGCCCGTGCCCCAGTGCGCGCGGACGGCCGACGAGCGGAGCGCGTTGAGCAGCACCGTCTTGCCCACTCCGCGCAGCCCGGTCAGGACGACGGAGCGCTCGGGACGCCCGCGCGAGATCCGCTCCAGGACGACGTCGAAGGCACGCAGCTGCTCGTCACGGCCGGCGAGCTCGGGCGGGCGCTGACCGGCGCCGGGGGCGTAGGGGTTGCGAATCGGGTCCACGATCGCAGGCTATGGGCCTCTCTAGCGGATCCCTGAGATTTCGCGATACGACACGATCGTGTCGCCCCCGGCGACACCGCGCCCCTCAGCGGCGACGGCGTTTGAGCCAGGAGGCGAGCTCGTCGTAGGCCCCGCTGTCGTTGCCGTACAACGCGTAGTTGCGTGCGGTCTCCACCCACTCCCCGATGCTGGGTCGCACCGAGGACACCGCGTCGACCAGCTGGCGATGGGTGATGGGGCGCACCTCGCCGCAACCCATGGACTCCTCCATCGCCGCCTCGGTGGCCTGCTCGCACACCAGCGCGAGGTCCGCGCCCGAGAAGCCCTCGGTGGCCTTGGCGAGCTTGCCGAGGTCGAGCTGTCCGGTCGGACGGCCGCGCAAGTGGAAACGGAGGATCGCCTCCCTCGCGGGGAGGTCGGGCGGCAGGACCAGCACGCTGCGGTCGAACCGCCCGGGTCGCAGCAAGGCCGAGTCGACGTCCCACGGGTGGTTGCTCGCAGCGAGGACGAACAGGCCCTCGTTGTCGGTGGTGGCCCCGTCGAGCTCGGAGAGCATCTGGTTGACCACGCCGCGCATGGCCCCGGAGTGTCGCAGCTGCGAGCGCTTCTGGCCGAGCGCGTCGATCTCGTCGAAGAAGAGCAGGCACGGGCGGTTGCGGCGGGCCGCGTCGAAGATGCTGCGCAGGTTGCGCTCGCTGCTCCCGATGTACATGTCGAGCACGTCGGAGAGCCCGACCTCGTAGAACGTCGCGCCGAGCTCGCCCGCGAGGGCTCGCGCGATGAACGTCTTGCCGCATCCGGGTGGGCCCCACAGCATGAGTCCGCCGCGCAGCGACTTGCCGAACTGCGCCCGGAGCGCGGGGTTGCGCATCGGCGTGAGGAACGAGAGCTCGAGCCTCTTCTTGACCTCGCCGAGGCCGCCGACGTCGGCGAGCGTGACGCCGGCGGGGCCCAGAGTGCCGACCTCGGGCTCGCTCAGGGCGTCCGTACCGGACCACTCGTCGAGCAGCTCGTCCGCCGTGTCCGGCATGGCCAGGGCGAATCCGTCTCCGCCCGGCTCGGGCCGGGCCGGCTCGGGCCGGGCCGGCTCGGGCGGGCCGGGTCGGGACGGGACGGACTCTGTCGCCGCGCGTGGCCCCGGGTGGGCACCACCGACATCGGTACCGCTGGGGTCGAGGGCGTCCGCCAACCGCCGGTATGCCGTCGCCCGGGCCTCCTCGCCGCTCGCCGAGGCTGCCTCGGCGGCCGTGCGTAGGGCACCGACGTGGTCCGGCTCCGCAGCGAGGACGGCCGATGCCTCGGTCATCGCCTCCGCAGCGCGTCCGTCGTCGAGCAGCAGCTGGGCCAGATGAGCCCGAACGGCGTGGTTGTCGGGCGCAGCCGCCAGCGCCGACTGCAGGGCTGCGATGACGGGGTCCAGGGCCACGCGCGGCACGGTACCCGAGCGAAGTGCGCGAATGCGGCGCTTTGGACTCCCCCGCTGCAGTACCGTGCGACGCGATCCGGCGCCGATCCCGACGCCGACAGAGGGGATCACGATGACCGACGTCACGGAGACGGCGCAGCACCGCGGGCGCGCACTGCTCGACCTCGGACGTCCGGCGGAGGCGGAACGCCTCATCCGTCAGGCGCTGTCGGCGCGGCCGGACGATGCCGAGCTGCACCACCTGATGGGTCGGGCCCTGCTCGCCCAGGAGCGGTGCGACGAGGCGATCGAGTCGTCCCGGCGCGCCCTCGCCTCGGATCCCCAGCACGTCGGTGCGATGTACCTGTTGGCCTGCGCCCACGCGGCGGAGGGCGACAACGACCGGGCACGGCACGTGGTCGATGGGGCCCTGCAGGTCGCACCTGAGGCGGCGGCTCTCCACAGCCTGAAGGGCGCCATCCTGGCACGCCAGGGCTTCACCGAGGCCGCGCTCACGAGCGTCGAGCACGCGCGGGGCCTGGACCCGGAGGACCCCGACGTGGTGGCCCACCACGCCGCGGTGCTCTACGACCTGCGCCGCAACCCCGAGGCGGCAGCGGCGGTCGCCGACGCCTTGGCCCTCGACCCCGACCACGCCGAGGCGCACCGCCTCCGCGGCCTCCTTGCCTTGCGCGGCGGTGGCAGCAAGGTGGCGCTCGAGGCCTCCCGCCAGGCGCTGCGGCTGGACCCCACCGACCCGAACTACCGTCACGACCTCGCGATGGCCATGAAGGCACGCAACCCGCTTTACGCCCTCCTCTACCGGGTGGGCGACTGGCAGTCGAGCCTCCCCGGTGCGGCCCGGTACGCCTTCATCCTCGCGCCGTTCGTCCTGAACCGGGCGCTGCGGCCCTTCGACGACCACCTCTGGGCCCGCGTCCTGCTCGTGCTGGTCGTTGGGGCCGTGCTCGTGATGTGGGCACTGGAGCCGCTCATGAACACCGTGCTGCTGTGCAGCAGGTTCGCCCGGCGGCTGCTGCCCCGGGACGCGACGCTGGCGACGTATGGATTCCTCGCGTACCTCGCGACGGCGGCGGGCTGTGCCGTCACGGGTCTGGTGTCGGGCCGCGGCGAGCCAGTGCTGCTCGGCGCCGCCCTCGGCCTCTGGGCGATGTCGGCGGGTCAGGCCCACACCATCCGGCCGAGGCTGCGCAGGCTCGCGGTGGTGCTCCACCTCGTCGGTGGCCTGGTGGCGCTGGCCGCTGTGCTCTCTCTAGCGCTGACCGGGACGGCAGGGGCCCTCCTCACGGTGGTGCTGGTCGCCGGCATCGCGATGTTGTGGTTCACCTCGTTCGCCTGAGGCGAGAGGCCCTCCCGAGCCGACCGGCCGGCGGGGCGACCGACCCACCGGGCGCCAGCGCGAGGAGCCAGGTGGCGAGGGGCTAACGGGAGCGCAGGCGCACGAGATGGCCCACCACGCCCGGCACCCAGCCCTGCTCGCGCCGCAGCCACCGCACGGCGACCAGGTTGCCGGGAATGACGATGAAGTCGCCGCGGCCGGTGCCGGCGACGCCGAGGTCGGTGCCGAACGCGTCGGTCACCATGCCCCACCTCAGGTCGGTGTGACGGTGCAGGTGCTCCCCGATCCCGAGGGCGAAGCGGGCGATGACCGTCTCGTGCCCCTCCCGCGGCTCGGGCTGCGCCTCCCAGTCGGTGAGCGCTGAGTCGAGCCCTGCGCCCAGGGACGCGAGGTCGTCGACGTCGACTCCGGCCGCCTCCAGCTCCGCGAGCGCCACCTCGATGCGGTGGCGGTCGTCGGCTCCGACGGGGTCCACCAGGGCGCGCTCGGGCACGTCGGCGACCGGGTCCATGGTCGCCTGCCCCTCGGCCGACCGGTCGTCGCCGCCGGGCTCCTCAGCCGCACCCTTGCGTCGGAACCAGCCCATCGCCGGACTCAGACGATCCGCGGGCTGGGTCCGTCGGCCACGAGGGACTTGCCCGAGGCCTCCCAGGCCTTCATGCCACCGTCGAGGTTGGCCACGTCGAAACCCTGCTGGCTCAGCCAGGCCACCGCACGCGAGGACCGCCCGCCGCCGCGGCACGTCACGGCCAGGGTCCCTGCGTCGGTGTCGGGGAGCTCGTGCAGCCGGGACGGCAGCTCGCCGAGCGGGATGTGCACGGCACCCGGCGCGTGTCCGGCGTCCCACTCGTCCTGCTCGCGCACGTCGAGGATCACGGCGTGGTCGGCGATGTCGGCGTTCTGCACCTGGGGGATCTGGCTCATGGCGGCCATCCTGACATGGCGCGCCGGGCGACCGCCGAGTCAGGGCTGGGCTCAGTGCAGCTCGCCCAGGACGGCGGCGTTGAACTCGGCCACGCGGTGGGCCGTGATGCCCGCGCTCTGCTCCTGGGCGAGCGGGTGGCTGCTGGGCTCGAGCTCGACGAGCGGCACCATCCCGGGGTCACGGGTGTGCACCTGGGTGCGCAGGCCCAGCGTCGCCGGCTCGTAAGGCAGGTCGCTGCAGAGGTAGCCGAACATCGGCGGCAGCTTCGCGGCTCGGTCGGGGTCGTCCCAGTGGTCGAAGACCAGCTTGAGGCTCTCACCGCTCAGCGAGACCCACACGGACCACACGAACGTCTCGGCGCCCGCGACCGGCTCCCTCAGCGGCAGCTCGACGTGGCCGCGGAGGAAGAAGTGGGTGCCCACCTCGGGGTCGGGGTCCGGGAGGAAGCACACGTCGGAGGTCAGCTCGCCGGCGTCGCGCTGGGCAGCTCCGGCGACGTGCCAGTTCCATGGCGCGTCCGAGCCGAAGACCGTTGCGAGGCCTCGGTGCTCGTCTCCGCAGGTGCTGCAGGTCCAGCTGGTGTCTTCGGTTGAGGTCACTTCAGCAGCCTAGACATCCTCCGGTCGGCCAGCGGCTTGCCCCCGGTCTGGCAGGTCGCGCAGTACTGCAGCGAGGAGTCCGCGAACGACACCTCCCGCACCACGTCTCCGCACTCCGGGCAGGTCTCACCGGTGCGCCCGTGCACGCGCATCCCGGCCCGCTTGGCATCCTTGAGCTCGGCCGCCGGTTTCCCCGAGGCGGCGACGACCGCGGCCGACAGCGTCTCCCGCAGCGCGGCATACAGGCGGTCGACGGCGGCGGCGTCGAGGCTCGACGCCATCGCGAACGGCGACATCTTCGCGACGTGCAGCACCTCGTCGGAGTAGGCGTTGCCGACGCCGGCGATGACCGACTGGTCGCGCAGCAGGCCCTTCACCTGGGCGCGCCGGTCGTGCAGCAGCCCGGCGAAGACCTCGTGCGTGAAGGCCGGCGACAGCGGGTCGGGTCCCAGCGACGCGATGCCCGGCACCTCCGCCGGGTCGTTCACGATGTAGGCGGCGAGCCTCTTCTTCGTCCCCGCCTCGGTCAGGTCGAAGCCGGAGCCGTCGGAGAAGCGCACCCGCACCGCGATCGGCGACTTCCCCGGCCGGAGCGTGGCGGTCGAGACCGCGTCGCTCCAGCGCAGCCAGCCCGCCCGCGCGAGGTGGAAGACCAGGTGCGTTCCGTCGCAGTCGAGGTCGATGAACTTCCCATGGCGCGCGACACCGTCCACCGGCAGCCCGACCAGCGCCTGGGGTGGCGGGTTGAAGGTCTTGAGGACCGAGATCGAGCCGAGCTCGACGCCGGTCACGGCGAGGCCGGCCGTGCGGTCGGCGAGGAAGTCGACGAGGGCCTGCACCTCGGGGAGCTCCGGCATGGCCTCATTCTGCCCACTCAGCGCGACAAGGCCACCCGCACCAGCCGCAGCAGGCCGTACCCGTCGGCAGCGCGGCACACCGGCACGTCCTTGTGGTGCCGGTGCCGCGGCGGGGCGAACTCCTCGTTGGAGACGGGTATGCCGTGGCTCAGGACCTGCTCGGCCGGGCTCAGCTCGCGGATGGCGATGGCCTCGACGCGGTCCGGGCGGTCCTCGGCGAAGTCGCCGTAGATCTTGGGGTCGTGCTGGCCGTCGTCACCGACGAGCACCCACCGGATGTTCGGGAACTCGTTGGCCAGGCGGTGCAGGCAGGCGCGCTTGTGCTCCTGCCCCGAGCGGAACCAGCCCGTGTTGGTGGGGCCCCAGTCGGTCAGCAGGAGCGGGCCGAGCGGGTAGCCGTGCCTCTTCAGGAACCGCCCGAGGTGCGGAGCCGTGTTCCACGCCCCGGTCGAGACATAGACGATCGGGGCGTCCGGGTGCTCCGCGAGCAGGGTGCGGTACATCGTCGCCATCCCGGGCACGACGTGCCGGGCGCTCTCGGTGCGGACGAAGGTGTTCCAGGCCGCGATGAGCGGTCGGGGCAGCGACGTGCTGATGACGGTGTCGTCGATGTCGCTGATGATCCCGAACGTCTCGTCCGGACCGATCACGCGGACCGCCGCGCCGACCTCCTGCGCGCCGTCAGCGTTGATCACCGCCTCGTGCCAGCCGGGCCCGAGGCCGTGGTCCTTGACGGTGACGTCGATGTAGCCGCTGCGGTCGCTGCGGGTCAGGACGGTGCGGTCGCCCACCGTGATCTTGAGGGGCACGTTCATGGCCGGCGCCGTGATGAAGGCGCGCCACCCGCGCTGCTCGTCCTCCGCCGCGCGCAGCTCGCTCACCGGCGCCTCGGCATCGGCGCCGGGGTGGCTCTCCGGACGCCGGGTCAGCAGCACCCGGCCCAGCACGCGCACGAAGGTGTCGGAGCCGTAGCCGGTGTGGCTGACCACGCGGGTCCGCCAGCCCCGGCCGCGCAGGACGGCGTTGACCCGGCGGTGCCAGGCGTCCTCGACGATCGATGCAGCGTGCGGTCGCGCCATGGCGAGAACCCTACGGCCTACGGTCTGGCGAGCACGCTCCGGAACTGCTCCAGCAGGTTCTCCCCGCTCGAGCCGGGCCCCTCGAACTCGCAGAGCTGGTCGCCATGGCTGACCAGCAGCGTCGGGCCGCGGCGTGCGCCGAGGTCGCGGGCGAGCGTGAAGTCGTCGTCCGCGAGGGCGCCGGCGCGCTCCGACCTCGCGAACAGCTCCACGGCGTCCGCGTCGAGGCCGAGCCGCCCCGCGACCCGGGCAGCCGTCCCGGGCTGCGAGAAGCTCAGCCCCCACCAGAAGTGGGCACGCTGGACGGCCCAGAGGGTCTGCGTGACCCGGCCCGGGTCGGCGGCGACGAGGGCGATGACCGCCGCGGCCGCGTCCCGGGAGGCCAGCTCCATCTCTCCCGAGGCGAGCGCCCGGCGGTAGGCGGGGCCGAACCCCACCCCCGTGCTGCGCTGCACGGCGAGCAGCGGTGGCGCGGAGGAGCCGATCAGGGTGTGGTCGTACAGGCCGATGTTGACGACCTCGAGGTCGGCCTCCGAGCCCACCTGGTCGAGCAGCCCGGACAGGGCGGGCAGGTAGCCGTAGGACCACGGACAGTAGGGGTCGAAGAGGTAGACGAGCAGGGGACGTGGGGCCGGGTCCGGCACGGGCTCGTGGTCGGGCCCCGGCAGGACCGAGCGCCGGTGGCGCATCCCGGGCGGCCGCGGTCCGCGCCGGGGGGCGGCCTGCGGCGGGTGGCCCGGCGCGTGGCGGGCCCGTGTGGGGCGAACGGTCTCGTGCGAGCACCAGCAGCGCAGCCGGTCCGGCTCGCCGAGGGGCCGCTGCTCGCGGCAGGTCGGGCAGGGCCCGGGCGGAGGCGGCCTCACGCCTGGCGCCCCGCCGGGCTCGACAGGGACAGCCCGCCCTGGCCGTCCGAGCCGTCAGAGCCGGTGAAATCGTCAGAGCCGTCAGAGCCGTCGGAGCCGTTGAAACCGTCGGAGCCGCGCGAACCGTCCAGACCGTGGAGGCCGTCGATGGCGAAGGGCTCCTGCGCGATCACCGCCCGGTACAGGTTGACCGAGACCTGCTCCTCCTCGCCGTCCGGCACCACGAGGCAGGTCCTGCCCCAGGCCCGCCACACGGCCTCGGCCGACCCGCCGTCGCGGGCGACCACGGCGGCCGCCGCGGGGACGAGCACCGCGAAGGCGTCGACCCGCTCCTCGTCGCCGAACGCGGGCAGCGCCGTGTCGAGGACGTCGGGCGGAACCGTGATGACGAGCGGCTTCTGGGCAGCGAGCAGGGCCTGGACGAGGCCTCGCGCCTGGGCGACGGTCACGCCTTCGACGTCGTCGTGCCAGTGCACGACGTCGTAGAGGTGGGCGGTCCCCTCGACCCAGCGCCAGTCGCTGGCCAGGCCGGAGGCGGCCGAGATGAAGACCACGCGGGGGTCCTCCGGCTGCGGCTCTGCCGCGATGCCGTCAGTCATGGGTCTCTCCTTCAGCACAAAAAAAGCAACCGGGCGCGCCACGGTGAGATGGCGGGTACCCGGTTGCTTCAGGTCCTGCGAGCGTAACCCACGGCCCCTCCCTGACGGAATGCCGTGCTGTCGAGGGCCGGCTCCCGCGCGTCAGGCGGGCAGCTCGTCGTCGGTCAGTGCTGCGTGCGCACCGCTGACGACCTCGGTGGCCAGGGTGCGCAGCTTGACGTTGAGCCGCTGGGACTGCTGGCGGAGCAGCTCGAAGGCCTGCTTCTCGTCGACCCCGTGGCGGCCCATGAGGACACCCTTGGCCTGCTCGATCACCGCACGGCTGGCCATCGCCTGCTCCATCTGCGCCGCCACCTGCCGAGCCCCGTCGATCTCGACGATCGCCCCGATCGCGTCGGCCGCGCGCGCAGCGGCCATCCGCACGAGCTCGCGCTCACAGTTGTCGAACGCGTGACGGGCGAACCCGTAGAGGTTGAGGGCCCCGTAGCAGTGGGTGCCCGTGACGAGCGGGACCGCGAGCAGGGTCTGCACGCCACCGGACTCCACGGCCGCGGTGAACATGGGCCACCGCTCGTGGGCGCCACCGAGGTCGACGAGGTTCTCGCGCTGGTGCCGGAAGGCGTCGAGGCACGGCCCGTCGCCCACGGCATACTGCACCGCGTCGATCTCGAGGGTCTTGGCGGTCGTGTAGGCCGCCGTCCGCGGACGGTCCTCCATGACGACGCTCACCCCGACCGCGTCGCAGCCGTCGATGTTGTCCATGACGGCGAACACCAGGGTGTTGAGGTAGTCCTCGAGGTCCGACATCGAGCCGAGGACCCCCGCCAGCGCCGCCATCAGTCGCGCACCGGGGGTGCTCGGCAGTCCCACCTGCGGCTCCACCATGACACTCTCCTCTCCGGGTGCCGAAGGCACCGGACCACAGTCCTGCGCACAGTTCACCACGTCTGCGCGGGGCTGGGGCGAGGGAGCAGCAACAGGCGGGGGTGTGCCAGCGCGCCGCCACCGTGGAGGAGTCGACGGCGGCGCGCTGGCCCCCTGCAGGCCGCAGCGGTGCTACGGCCGGATCGAGGCGGCCCCCTCGGGGTGGCCGGTGGCGGGTCGCACGCGGATCGTCAGGTGCATGCCGGAAACCTCCCAGCCCCACGGCATACGGAGGGCGAATGCCAGGTCAGGGCTTGTCCAAGATCCGGTATGCCGTGCGGCAGGATGCTCGCGTGACTCATCTCGCGACATGGCGCACTGACGTGCGGCGGCCCGTGGCCGCCGTGATCGGCGGGGTGAGCTGGAACCAGGTCATCGACGTGCCGCGCCTGCCCGCAGGCCGGACCGAGACCCTGTTCTCGACCGGGTCACGCGAGGGCATCGGCGCCACGGGATCCGGCAAGGCGCTCAACCTGGCCCGGCTCGGCTTCGACACCCGGCTGCACGCGCTGGTCGGTGACGACCCCGAGGGCGACCGTGCCGCCGCCGAGCTCGTCGGCTCCGGCGTCGACCTGCACCGGGTGGCCGACCCTGCTGGCACGGAGCGACACGTCAACCTCATGGACCCGGAGGGCCGGCGGGCCAGCGTCTACGTCAACGGCGGCTCGGCGGACCCGCCCGTCACCGAGGCCGACCTGGCCGCCTTCTGCGAGGGCGCCGACTACGTGTGGGTGAACCTGGCCGGCTACGCGAGGCGAGCACTGCCGGCGCTGGCAGCGCGCGGCACACCGGTCTGGGCGGACGTCCACGACTGGGACGGGCAGAACGACTTCCACCGGGACTTCGTCGACGCGGCCCGCTTCCTGTTCCTCTCCGACGAGGCGCTCGACGACGCCGTGGGCTTCGCGGCCCACCTCGTGGCAGGGCGCGAGCTCGTCGTCGTCACGCATGGCCGACGCGGCGCGACCGCCCTGCTGCCCGGCCACGAGCCGCTGTTCGTCCCGCCGCTCGAGGTCGAGGCGGTCGACCCGAACGGCGCCGGTGACGCGTTCTGCTCTGGCGTTGCCTACGGGCACAGCCGGCGCTGGGACTGGCCGCGTGCGCTGGCCGCCGGGGCGGCCGTTGCAGCGGGCTGCGTGGCGAGCCCGCACCTTGCCGACCCGCAGCTCACGCCGCAGTGGGTCGAGGAGCGCGTCGGCCGACCGGCAGGATGAGGAGGAGCAGCCCGACCGCGGCCCAGCCCGCCAGCACCACCCACGGGGTCAGGCTGCCCGCGCCGTCGAAGAAGGACACGGAGCGCAGCAGCTGCGAGCCCGCCCCGGGAGGCATGGCCTGCCCGATCTCCCGCCACGGCGTGGCGAGGAACTCCGGGGCCGTGCTGGCACCGGAGAGCGGGTTGCCGACCAGCAGCAGCGTGACCGCCCCGAGGGCGAGCCCGACCCGGCCCGCGACCCACTGGAGACCGAGCAGGGCCAGGGTCCCCGCCCCGATGGTGGCGCCGAGGACGGCCGACTCCGCGAGGTAGTCCCCGGCCAGGGACCCGAACAGCGGGTGCAGGACGGCCGCGAAGGCCAGCCCGGCGACGGCCGAGTACACGAGGGCGCCGCCGACCTGCAGCCCACGGCGTCGGGTGAGGTGGCCGAGCGCGACCGCGGGCAGGACGGCGCCGAGCACGACCGGGAGCAGGGCCGCGGCCAGGCCCGCTCCCCGCGGGTCGTCGGCCGGCAGCGCGACGACGTCGCGGGTCGGGACCGGGGCGCCCTGTTGCTGGGCCAGCCCGGCGCCCAGGGCGTTCAGCGCCTGCGCCACGGCCACGCTCCCGGCGCTGGCCGTGAGCACCGTCGGGCCCTGCGCGCCGAGGGCGACGCCGCCGTACACCTGACGGTTCCGGATGGCGTCCTCCAGCGCTGCCTCGTCCGGGTAGGCGGTGACGGCGAGCGCACCCGGCTGGCGCTGCTCCAGGCTCGCCGCGACCTCTCGCGCCACGGCCGGTGGGCCGGCGACGCCGATCGGGACGTCGTGGGGCTCCGCCGTGACGGCAGGAAGCCCGAACGCGACCAGCACGAGGCCCACGACTGCCGCCAGTGCGAGCGGCGCGGCGAGCAGTGCCCTCCAGGCGGGCGAGGGCGTGGTCGCCGAGGGGGTCGTGGCCGAGGGTGCTGGCTGCGACGGTGCGGCCGAGGGGGCGGGCGTGTCCATCGTGTCCATCGTGTCCTCCGGTGTCTCAACGTTTGTTGAATTCGACGGTAGACCGCGCCCGCCCAAAACTCAACGGCTGATGAAAAACGCTAGGGTGGCGCCATGACAACCACGGGCGGGAGGCGTGCCCGGCGCGACACCCCCCGCGGACGCACCGGGCCCCGCGGCGGCGATGCGGACACGCGCGCCGACATCCTGGCCGCGGCGCGGGACTCGTTCAGCCACAAGGGGTACAGCGGCACGACCCTGCGCGCCGTGGCACAGGCGGCGGGAGTGGACGTCGCGCTGATCCCGTACTACTTCGGCAGCAAGGAGAGCCTCTTCACCGCCTCCATGGAGGTGCCCGTCCGCCCCGAGGACCTCATCGAGAAGGCGTTCGCCGAGGGGCCCGAGCGCGCTGGCCCACGGCTGGTGGAGATGTTCCTCGACCTCTGGGAGGAGCCCACGACCGGGCCCGCCATCCGGACCCTGTTCCGCTCGGCCACGACCCACGAGGAGTCACGGAGGGCGCTCAGCGAGTTCGCCACGACCGCGGTCCTCGGCCGCTACGCGGCCCACCTGACCGGGCCCGACGCGCGCCGCCGGGCGGCCCTGGCCGCCTCGCAGCTGGTGGGGATGGCCATGCTGCGCTACCTCGTCCGCATCGAGCCGGCCGTGAGCATGACGCGGGAACAGCTGGTCGCGGATCTCGGGCCCACCGTCCAGCGCTACCTCACGGGCCCCCTCGACTCCGCCCCCGAACCGTGACGGCAGAGGCGGTCTTTCGCAAGGGGAGCACCACCGCACCGGCGGGCTACTTCCGCTGGGAGTCCGCAGGGTTGCGCTGGCTGGCCGCCGCGCCCGGCGGGGCCCCGGTCGCCGAGGTGCTCGACGTGGCGGCGACGCACATCGACCTGCGCCGGCTCGTCTTCGCCAACCCGGACCCGCTGATGGCCGAGAACCTCGGCGCCGCCCTGGCCCGCACGCACGACGCGGGCGCTCCGGCCTTCGGCTCGCCACCCGAGGGCTGGCAGGGTGACGGCTTCCTCGGCCCCCTGTCCGAGCCCCTGCCGCTGCGGCTCCGGCCCTCGCCGACCTGGGGCGAGGCGTACTCGGCCCAGCTGCTGGGCACCCTGGCGATCGGGGTCGATAGGGGTGTCTACCACCGATCCGATACAGCGCTGGTGGAGGCGATCGCGCGTCGGGTCGAGCTGGGGGAGTTCGACGACGGGGCGCCTGCGGCTCGCATCCACGGCGACCTGTGGAGCGGCAACGTGCTGTGGACCCCCGAGGGCGCGGTGCTCATCGACCCCGCCGCGCACGGCGGTCACCGCGAGACCGACCTGGCGATGCTGGCGCTGTTCGGGTGCCCACACCTGGACTGGGTCGTCTCCGGCTACCTCGGCCAGCACCGGCTGGACGCGCAGTGGCGGGAACGGGTCGCGCTGCACCAGCTCCACCCCCTGATGGTGCACGCGGTCCTCTTCGGCGGCGGCTACGTCCGCCAGAGCCTGGAGCACGCCAGGCGCTACCGATGACGCCGGCGCCACCCCGACCCGGGAGAACCGACCCGCGCTATCGGGTCGCCTCGAGAAGGCCGCGCACGTAGGCGGCCTGGCCAACGTGCTGGTCGTCGTCGTTGAGCACGCTGACGAGCCGCACCCCAAGGGTCACCGGGGGGTCCCAGCGTTCGTCCACGACGCGGTCGAGGTCGCCCGGCCCGAGGCCGGCGACGAACTCCAGGGTGCGCTCGTGCACGGCGTCGAAGTAGCCCGTCAGCAGCTCCCCCGAGGAGACGCGCACGCTCGCGACCTGCTCGGGCGTGTGCCCGTAGCCGGTGTCGCGGGGCGTGAACGGGAGGGCGAGGCGCTGCGCCCAGCCGTCCTCGGCCCACACCTGCTCCCGGCCCGCCACCTCGGCGACGTGGTCGTCCTGGATGCGGGTCAGGTGCCAGACCAGCCAGGCGATCGAGTTGGCACCGGGCGCGGGCTGGTGGCTCAGCTCTGCGGGGCTCAGGCCGCCGATGACCTCGTGCACCCCCTCCCGGATCCGGGAGAAGGCATCGACGAGCAGCTCGGCCGGCGTCATGCCGTCGATCGTAGGTCGGTGCCGGTCGGCCGGCATCGGCCCAAGGGACGAGCTCTCGGACCCTCAGGGAAGGAGCAGCGCGGAGTCGCCGAACTCGTGCCAGAGGTAGCCCGACCCGAGTGCGGCGTCGTAGGCCCGCTGGGTCAGCTCGGGCCCCACCACCGACTCGACGAGGAGCAGGTGGGAGGCCTGCGGGTCGTGCCAGCCGGTGATGAGGCCGCCCACCACCGTCGCAGGCTCCTCCGGGGAGACCACCCGCTCCGTCCAACCAGCGGCCGGCGCCACCGTCCCGTCGGCACGCACCGCTGACTCCAGCGCGCGGGTCACCGTGGTGCCGACGGCGACGACCCGGCCCCCCTCGGCCCTGGTGGCGTTGACGAGGCGCGCGGTCGTGGCGGGCACCTCGAACCGTTCGGGCTGTGGCGACTCGCCCACCTCCTGCGACGACAGGCCGGTGTGCAGGGTGACCGTGGCGACGCCGATGCCGGCGCTGACCAGGGTGGTGAGGAGCTCGGCGGTGAACGGCCGCCCCGCGCTGGGCATCTCGGCGCTGCCCGGCCTGACGCCGAAGACCGTCTGGTAGGCCGACAGCGGGTACCTGCGGTCGAGGTAGCCGTAGGCGATGGGTCGGCCGTGGCGCAGCAGGTGCCGGGTCAGGCCGGACCCCCGCACCGCGCACCGCCACAGCCGGTTCCCCTGCCCGGTCGGCGAGGAGCCCGGCCCCGGGTAGGGCTCGAGCAGCTGGAGGCTGCAGTCGCCGGCCACCGCGAGGGACTCCCCGGCGGTCCCGTCGAGGACCGACCGCGCGGCATCCGGGGCGGTGCGCAGCTCGACCACCCACGTGCCGTCGTCGAGCCGGCCGCCCACGTGGACGACCACCGGGCCGCGCACCCCGCGGACGGCATCGACCTCGGCCGCGAGCGTCGCCGAGTTGTTGACGACGACGAGGTCGCCCGGCGAGAGCTGGGCCGGCAGGTCCCGGAAGCGGGCATGGGCCAGCCCCGCCTCCCGCGCGACCAGGAGCCGGACACCGTCTCGTGGCAGTCCCCGCTCCTCCGGGGGCTGCCGGGCGGTGAGGTCGCCCGGGCCGGCGAAGCGAGTCAGCGGGGGCGCGGGCAGGAGCGTCACGACGCGACCGCCTCGACCGTGACCGGGACCTCGGCGGCGCGGTAGCGGCCACTGGCCGGGCGGTGGGCGACGAGCGCCCGCAGGTGCGGCACGACCGTCTCGGGCGCCGGCCGGTCGCTGATGTCCTCGCCCGGGAAGGCCGCCTGGTGCATCGCCGTCCGCATGTCCCCGGGGTCGACCGCGTAGGCGGCGAGGCCCGGGTTCTCGGCCGCGAGCGTCAGGGTGAGGTGGTCCAGCGCGGCCTTGGACGCGGCATACCCACCCCACCCCTCGTAGTGCTCGACCGCGGCGTCGGAGGAGATGTCGAGGAGCACTCCGCGGCTCCGCAGGAGCATGGGCAGCAGCCGCTGGGTGAGGGCCAGCGGCGCCGCCACGTTGGTCAGCCAGATGTCGTCGAAGGCGTCCGGATGCAGGGCTGCGAGCGCCGGCAGGGGTGTGGGGCCGAGCGTGCTGGCGTTGTTGACGAGCAGGTCGAGGCGGCCCGTGTCCGCGACAGCTCGGGCCAGCTGCTCGCGGTGGGTGGGGTCCGTGACGTCGCCGGGTATGCCGCGGGCGCGGGTCTCGCGGGCGGCCGCGTCGACCCGGGCCGGGTCACGGCCGTCGATGACGACGTCCCAGCCGTCGGCGGCGAGTGCGGCCGCGAGCGCGCGGCCCAGACCGGCCGACCCCCCGGTGACAAGTGCTGTGGGCATGGTTCCTCCGTTGCATTTCTCGTGTGTGTACCGCCATCCTTGAAGTTGAAGTGAACTTGAAGTCAAGGAGCACCATGGACAGCCACGACGTGCTGACCGTCTCGGACGTGGCGCACCGGAGCGGTTTTGCCGCCTCGGCGCTGCGCTACTACGAGCGCGAGGGGCTCATCCACGCCACGCGCACGGCGGGTGGGCAGCGCCGCTACACGCGCTCGGTGCTGCGCAGGCTCGCGTTCATCCGCGCCGCCTCCAACGTCGGGCTGAGCCTGGACGAGGTGCGTGAGGAGCTGGCGCGCCTCCCGGAGAACCGCACCCCCACCAAGGCTGACTGGGCCCGCATCTCCGCCCACTGGCGTCGCCGGCTCGACGAGCAGGTGGCCGCGCTCGAGGCGCTGCGCGACCGGCTCGACTCCTGCATCGGCTGCGGGTGCCTCTCGCTGAAGCAGTGCGGCATCTCCAACCCGGCCGACAAGGCGGCGCTGTCCCCGGCGGCCCCGGGCGCGGCATACCTGCCCCCGCTGCTGCGCAAGCAGCCACGCTGACCCATCGCTGCGGCACCATGGGTCGGGTGACCCTCGAGCGCACCGTGACCGTCGCCACCTACAACATCCACAGCGGGGTGGGCGCCGACGGCCGCCTCGACCTCGAGCGGCTGGCCGGGGTGCTCGAGGAGACCGGCGCGGAGGTGGTGGCCCTGCAGGAGGTCGACCGCTGCCGGCGCGAGGAGAGCGGCTTCGCCGACCAGCCGCTGTGGCTCGCCGACCGGCTCGGCATGGAGGTCGCCTTCGGCGCCAACCTGGACCTCGGGCCGGCGGCCCCGGGCGGGCCGCCCAGGCAGTACGGCACCGCCCTGCTGAGCCGGCACCCGATCACGTCCCACGGCAACGCGCTCCTGCCCCGGTTCCCCGGCGGGGAGCAGCGTGGCCTGCTGGACGCGGTGGTCGACGTCGGCGGGCACGCCACGCGGTTCCTCGTCACCCACCTGCAGCACGACAACCCGGCGGAGCGCCTCGCCCAGGTGGAGGCGATCCTGCAGCACGCCGACGCCGGGCTGCCCACGGTCCTCCTCGGCGACCTCAACGCCCGGCCCGACTCGGCGGAGTACGCCCGGGTCACCGAGTGCTTCGACGACGTCTGGGCGGTCGCCGGCCAGGGGGCCGGCCACACCTTCGACGCGCTCGACCCGCACATGCGGATCGACTACATCCTGACCCGCGGCGGCGTCCGCCCCCTCACCGCCCGCCTGGTGCGGACAGCGGCGTCGGACCACCTCCCGGTGGTGGCCGCACTGGCCCTGTCCGGCCCGTAGCCGCCCTACGATCTGCGCACGTGACCACCTTTGCGGCGATCGCGGCCTGCACCCTGCTCGCGGCCCTCGGCATCTTCCAGCTGCTGCTCGCGGGCGGTGCCCCGCTGGGCCGCTTCGCATGGGGCGGACAGCACCCCGGCGTCCTTCCCGCCCGGCTTCGTGTCGGCAGTGCGGTCTCGGCACTCGTCTACGCCGCGATGGCCGCCGTGCTCCTCGACCGCGCCGGACTCATGGACACAGGGCTGTCCGACCGCGCGATCACCGTGGCGACCTGGGTCCTGGTGGGGTACTTCGTGCTGGGCACAGCCATGAACCTCGCGTCGCGCAGCCGGGACGAGCGGCGCGTGATGGCGCCGACGGCGGGGGCATTGGCCGCCCTCTCGCTGGTGGTCGGCCTCGGCTGAGTAGCGTGGCCGCCATGGGGTGGACACGGACGTCACGGGCGGTGCTGGCAGCGGACAGGGAGACGGTCTGGGGGGTCCTGGCTGACCTGACCCGGTGGCCCGAGTGGAACCCGGCCCTGGGCGAGGTGACCCTCGACGGCCCGGTCGCGAAGGGCCGGACCGGCTTCCTGGTGCCGCGCACCCGCGTCATCGGGGAGGTGCACCGGCGCACCGCGCCCCCCTTCACCGTGGCCGAGTCGGTGCCGGGCGCCCGCCTCACGGTCGAGCAGCGGCAGCCGGGCGGTGCCCTGCGGGTGTCCTGGCTCCTCTCCGACGCCGAGGACGAGCCGGGCGGGACGCTGCTCCAGCAGCGCGTCGAGGTCGTCGGCGCCCTCTCCCCGGGTTTCGCCGTCACCGCCGGCCGCCCACTGGCCCGCGGATTCGCCGAGAACGCCGCCCGCCTGCACCGGCTCGTCACCGGCGGCACGCCGCGCGCGGGGGCGCTCCGGGTCGTCATCGCCGGCGGCACCGGCACCCTCGGCCGGCGCCTTGCCTCGGACCTGCAGTGCCGCGGCCACGACGTGGTGCTGCTGACCCGCCGGGCGCGGCCCGACCTGCCCTTCCGGCAGCGCGAGTGGGACGGCCGCACCGTCGGCACATGGGCCGACGAGCTGACCGGCCCCGGCCCGCTCGCCGTGGTGAACCTGGCAGGCAAGCTGGTCGACTGCCGGCCCACCCCTGCCAACATCGCCGCGCTGCGCTCCAGCCGGGTCGACTCGACCCGCGCGCTGGTGACCGCGAGCGCGGGCCGCGACCTCCCTGTCGACCACTGGGTGCAGGCCAGCACCACGGCGATCTACAGCGACGCCGGCGAGATCCGCTGCGACGAGGGGACCCCCGTCCCCGTGGGCCTGCCGCAGATGACGGGCGTGGCCCGGCCGTGGGAGGAGGCGTTCGAGGGAGCGCACACCGCCCACGGCGTCATCCTGCGCACCTCCCTCGTCCTCGACCGCGACGCCCCGGTCCTCGACCGGCTGCTCCTCCTGACCAGGGCCGGCCTGGGCGGCCGCATCGGCGACGGACGGCAGTGGGTCAGCTGGATCCACGTCGACGACTGGCTGTCCATCGTCCGCGCCGCCCTCGGGCTCGTGCCCGGCCTGGAGGTCCCCCCGGGCGTCGTGATCGCGGCCTCGGACCACCCGGTCCGCAATGACGAGCTCATGTCCACGCTGCGCCGTCGAGTCGGCCGGCCGTGGGCCCCGCCGACGCCCGAGCCGCTGCTGAGACTCGGGGGTGTGGCCCTGCGCACCGACCCCGCCCTCGGGCTGACCGGCCGGCACGCCACGTCGTCGGTGCTCCGGGGCCTGGGGTTCCGCCACCGGTTCCCGCGACTCGACGACGCCCTCGCCGACCTCCTCGGCTGAGCCGGGCAGCGATGAGCCTCGACGGCACGGTGGCACCCGGGTTCGAGCCGGTGCGCGAGGCGTTCGCCGAGGTGGTGCTCGCCCAGCCCGGCACCGGCGCGGCGATGGCCGCCTGGCACGACGGGCGCTGGGTCGCCGACCTGTGGGGTGGCGTCGCCGACGGTGCCGGCACCCGCCCGTGGCAGCGCGACAGCATCGTCATGCCGTATTCCGTCACCAAGCCCTTCGCCGCGCTGACCGCGCTGGTCCTGGTCGACCGCGGCGTGCTCGACCTCGACACGCCGGTGCAGCGCTGGTGGCCCGAGCTGCGCGCCCCAGCCACCGTCCGCCAGGTGCTCTCGCACCAGGTAGGCCTCGTCGAGCTCGCCGACCGCGCCCCCACGTCGCTCTTCTACGACTGGGACGCCCTCTGCGACCGGCTCGCCGGCGAGGAGCCGCTCTGGGAGTCCGGGACCGCCATCGGCGAGAGCGCCCTGTTCTACGGCCACCTCGTGGGCGAGGTCGTCCGCCGCGCGGACGGCCGCACGCCGGGGGCCTTCCTGCGCGAGGAGGTCTGCGGGCCCTCCGGCCTCGACTTCGCGATCGGCCTCGACGACCGCGGGCTCGCCCGCACGGTCGACCTCACCGGGTTGGAGGCGCCGGAGTGGGCCGCCGACGCCCCGGACCGCCCGGAGCCGCTGCGCCGGGCACTGTTCAACCCGCCGGGCGCCCTCGACGGCGCGGTGGTCAACTCCCTCCCGTTCCGCCGTGCGGAGGTGCCCGCCATCAACGGTCACGGCACCGCCCGCGGCGTGGCCGGGCTGTATGCCGCGCTGCTGGAAGGGCGGCTCGTGTCGCCCGCGCTGCGCGACGAGGCGGCCAGCGCACAGTCATCAGGGGTCGACCGCGTCATGGGCGGGGAGGAGCGCTCCTGGGGCCTGGGCTTCGCGGTCGAGGACGACGGGTTCGGCATGGGTGGCGTCGGCGGCAGCCTCGGGTGGGCCTGCACCACCGGCCGGTACGCCTTCGCCTTCCTCACCGGCTCGATGGGCGGCCATGACCGCAGCGACGCGGTCGAGAACGCCCTGCGCGGAGTGGTCGGCCTCCCGCCGCTGTGACAGCGGGGACGGGCGCCCGGCGGCAACAGGGGCCAGCACTGTCCTGGCAGGCAGACGCGAAGAGCCGGGCACGGTGTGCCTGGCTCTTCGCCCGCCCCCGCGGCCTACGGGTCGACTGCCTGCGACGCGACCTGCGACGGCTCGGCCACGCGCGGCTCGGCCGGTTGACCCCAGGCGACCTGCGGTGTCTCGTCGGGGCGCCCCACGAGGTCGGCGGTCATCTCGATGCACTCCTCCAGCATGTCGACGAGCCGGTCGTACGGGTTGTCCACGCACGCCTCGGCGACCCCCTCGACGGACAGGGCCACGAGGTGGGGGGCCGTCTGTCGGCGGAACGCCCGCGCGGTGAGCGGCAGGTCGGCCCGGAACTCCCGGGCCCAGCGCTCGGACGCCGGCACCTCGTCGAGTGCCTCGCGCGAGGCAGCGGTCAGGCTGTCGCGTGGCCGACCGTCGAGCTCGGCCAGGACCCGCTCGCACGAGAGGATCCCGAGGGCGAGAACGTTCTGGCGCGTGTGCGATGCGATCGGCAGTGCGGTGCGGGCGCAGTGCAGCGCCAGCATCGCCTCGATCCTCGGGTCCTCGCCGGTCAGCCCGATGACGGACGGGATCATCGGCGCGAGCCGGGCCCGCACCGAGTCGGGGACGGTGTCGTTGACCTGGCGCGCCAGACCCGCGAGCAGGGGGTGCGTGCACTTCGGGTGGTCGCTCCACCTCTCGCCCGCGAGGAAGGACGCCATCTCCATGAAGCAGGCGCCCTTGCGGGGTGAGCGATGTCGGCCGGTCGAGAGCACGGGGACGATGTCCGGGGAAAGGATGGCGCGTCGCGACATGGTGACTCCCACGGGTCGGTGGTGGCTGAGTGGACCCGCATTCAGTCTGCGCCTGCTGCCGCCGTCACGCCACCGTTCCGCCGAGATCGGCTCCGGGCAATCGGCGGATGGTCACCCGGCAGGGGCGGCGCGGCGCGGCGCGGGCTGCGTCACCGGCCGCCCTCCGGGCTCCCCGGTGTCCGGTCCCTCCGAGGCAGTCCCTCGATGCGCGGCGGGCCCAGCAGCAGCGAGGCCGCCGGGCTGCGTGGTGCCCGGACCGGCGCGCCGCCCTCGAAGTGGATCTCACCTCCTGCCCACGCCGGGTCTCCCGGGACGGGGCCGAGCTGGTCGGACGGGCCGGTGCCCGCGGGCCGTGCCAGGGCGCGCGCGATCGCGTCGTCGAGGCCCACCAGGTCGTATGCCGCCGGCAGCAGGTCCGTCCGGAAGTCCTCCTCCGCGCAGACCATGTCGTGGTGGAGGCTCTCGACGAGCGCCTCGACCGTGGAGGACGGCACGTCGGTGAGCTGGCCCGCCAGCCATCCGACGAGGGCGGTGGGCGCGAACGGCAGAGTCACCTCGGGCCGGGCGAGCCCGGCGACGGCGGCGTAGCGGTCCAGCAGCTCGCGGTACGAGAGGCGCTCCGGACCACCGATGTCGTAGGACCGGGTCAGGGGCTCGACGTCGAGGCAGCGGACCAGCACCTCCAGCGCATCGGTGATTGCCATGGGCTGGACGTCCGAGCGCATCCACGCGGGAACCGTCCGCAGCGGGAGGCGCTCGGAGATCTGGCGGACGATCTCGAAGGAGGTCGAGCCGCTGCCGAGCAGGATGGCGGCCCGCAGGGTGGTGGTGGGCACGCCGGAGGCCGCCAGGATCTGCTCGACCTCGTGTCGCGAGCGCAGGTGGGGCGAGAGTCGTTCGAGGGGCCCCGGCGGGACGAGCCCGGAGAGGTAGACGATCCGGCGGACGTCGTGCTCGATCGCCGCGTGGGCCACGTGGTGGGCGGACTGGCGGTCCTCGGTGACGAAGTCGGGCCCACCCATGCCGTGGATCAGGTAGAAAACCGCCTCGGACCCCTCGACCGCCGCGGTCACCTGGTCGGGGTCCCGGACGTCCATCCCCACCACCGTGACCCGCTCGCGCCACGGGAAGCGCGCGGCCGAGCCCGGGGTGGAGAAGGCCGCCACCACGTCGTGCCCGCGGTCGAGCAGGACCGGCACGAGTCGGCGACCGACGTAACCACTGGCGCCGGTGACGAGCACGCGCATGCCTGACCCCCGGGTTCGTGACGACGTGGTGTCCGGGCCTCGCCGGCGGCCGCCCTGGTGGGACGGCCCGCGGTGCCGCTGCCCTCGATGCAACCAGAGGCCTGCCACACCGGCAACGAGAGTGCGACACTCAGCCCATGCTGCGGCTCGATGACGAGTGGGTCTGGGACGCCTGGGTCGCCGACGACGGCGAGCGCTACCACCTCTTCTTCCTCAAGGCCGAGCGCGCACTCGGGGACCCTGCACTGCGCCACACTCGTGCCACCGTCGGGCACGCGGTCTCCGAGGACCTCGTGCACTGGGAGAACCTCGGCCAGGCCCTCGGCCCCCGGGAGTCCGGCTTCGACGACCTCGCGGTCTGGACCGGCTCGGTGGTCCACGACGGCGAGCAGTGGCGGATGTTCTACACCGCCATCTCGAGTTCCGGCCACCACGTCTTCGACCAGCGGATCGGGTCGGTGGTCTCGCACGACCTGCACCACTGGCGGCGCCACTCGGACACGCCGGTGCTCCCTGTCGACCGCCGCTGGTACAAGACCCTGGACCTCGCCCCGCCGGACACCACGGGGCCGGACCTCGAGGGCAGCAGCGAGACCTGGCGTGACCCGCTCGTGCTGCGCGACCCCTCCGGCGACGGCTGGCACATGCTCCTCACGGCTCGGGCGGTCGGCGCCGCCCGGAACGACGACGGCGTCGTCGCTCACGCCCGCTCTCGGGACCTCACCACCTGGGAGGTCGGCCCGCCGCTGTGCAGCCCGGGCATCAGCGGGGCGCGGCCGTTCACCGCCGAGCCCGACCTCTTCGCCGCCCCACTGGTGCAGGGGCGCGACGGCGGCTGGGTGATCCTGGGGTTCCGCAACCTGGAGCCGCGCGGTCTCGACGGCTTCGACATCTGTGACCCGATACCGGTGGGCCTCGACGCCGAGGGGTACCTCGTCGCCCGGTGAGGGGCGGCGAGGAGCCATGAGCGCGGGGCGGGGAGCTCAGAGCCCAGCCGGGCCGACGTCGCCGCGCACGGTCGTGCGGGTCTACCTCGTGCTGCTCTTCGGCAACACCCTCGCCGCGTCGCTCATCTGGGGGATCAACACCATCTTCCTGCTCGACGCCGGGCTGTCGAACTTCGAGGCGTTCGCGGCCAACGCGTTCTTCACCGCGGGGATGGTGATCTTCGAGGTCCCCACCGGGGTGGTCGCAGACACCGCGGGCCGCCGCCGCTCCTACCTGCTCGGCACCGTCACCCTCAGTGTCTCGACACTGCTCTACGTGTTGCTCTGGCAGGTGGAGGCCGCCTTCTGGTTGTGGGCGATCGCGTCGGTGCTCATCGGGCTCGGCTTCACCTTCTTCTCCGGTGCGGTGGAGGCCTGGCTCGTCGACGCGCTGACCGCCACCGGGTTCACCGGCGAGCTCGATGCCGTCTTCGGTCGTGGACAGGTGGTCACCGGCATCGCCATGCTCGGTGGCTCGGCGGCCGGCGGCTTCATCGCGGCGCGGACCAGCCTCGGCGTCCCGTTCGTGGTGCGGGGCGCGATCCTCCTCGTGCTCTTCGTGCTTGCCCACCGCCTGATGCACGACATCGGCTTCACCCCTGAGCGGCGCGGGAGCGTGATGGGGCAGGTGCGCTCCATCGTCGCGGCCTCTGCCGAGTACGGCTGGGGGGTCCCCCCGGTGCGCTACCTCATGGTGCAGGCACTGTTCACCGGAGGAGTGGGCATCTACGCGTTCTACGCGCTCCAGCCCTACCTGCTACAGCTCTACGGCGACCCGGAGGCCTACCAGGTGGCCGGTCTCGTGGCAGCGATCGTCGCGGGTGCGCAGATCCTCGGGGGCCTGACCGCCCCGCTGGTACGGCGCCTCTTCCACCGCCGCACCTCTGCCCTGCTCATGACGGGCGCACTCGAGGTGGTGTGCCTCACGCTCATCGCCGTGGTCGGCAACTTCTGGGCCGTGCTCGGGCTGATCGTCGTGTGGGGCCTGTTGTTCGCGGCGGCGACCCCGATCCGCCAGAGCTACCTCAACGGACTGATCCCCTCACGGCAGCGGGCGACCGTGCTGTCCTTCGACTCGATGATGGCCTCGCTCGGCGGCGTGGGGGCCCAGCCCGCCCTGGGCCGGGTGGCCGACGTGTCCGGCTACGGACCGTCGTATGCCGCCGGTGCCGGCCTCGTGGCGTGCTCGCTGCCGTTCCTGTGGCTGGCGCGGCGCCAGAGGGCGGCCAGCGACGTCGCCTCCGCGCCCGCTCCGACCGCTCCGGCGTAGCGGCGCCGAGGCGGCGCCCCTCCACCTGACGGAGCCACGCTCTCCGTCATTGGGCGGAGGCGACCCGGCCACGTGCACCACACCATGAGTGCGACGGCGCCGCGGGGCGCCGCACCGGCGCGGTGGTCGCGGGGCTGGGGAGCCGCCGCGGGGCAGGGGGACGCAGTGAGACTCGTGGAGCGCATGTTCGACAACGCCTGGTTCGTCGCCAGTCGGGACTCCTCCTCGCACCATGCGCTGCAGGAGGAGCTCGCGAGGGCCCTCCAGGCGCACCGCGACGCGTCACGAGACCTCGAGCGGGCCAGGGCGGTGTCGCCGGCCGCGGTGGCCGTCGCCCTGTCGAGCCTGAACTCGACCCAGGCCGCGCTCGGGCGGGCGGAGGCCAGGGCGGCCGCGGCCACGCGGTGCACCCATGTCGTCGAGGGTCACGCGTTCCAGGTGCGTGACCAGACCGGGGTGACCGGCTCTCCCGAGAGGGAGGTCAGGTCCTGCACACTCGACCGGGTGGCGGTGCTCGTGCCTCCCGGGGAGTTCACGCCGGTCTGGACCGCCCGGCTGACGGATCCCGCACGACGCCACCTCGGGGTGACGACGGTGAACCTCTCGCCGAACGAGGTCGAGGCCTTCGCGCAGGTCTGCCTCTGGGTCATGACCGGCGACCTCGCGCGCGCCCTCCGTACGCCCACCTACCTGCGCTGAGCACACGGCATACGCACCTCACCCGCTCCGCGCCCGGAGCGGTGCCCGGCGCCGCCTCGACAGCGCAGGGTCTAGAGGAAGTCGGCCGGGTCGAACTCGTCGATCGGGATGATGCGAACCCGCGGGAGGTGGGTCCGGAAGGCCTTGACGTCGTACTCGAGGTCGTAGAACTCGACCCCGCGCTCCTCGAGGCGCAACAACCCGGCGTTGCAGAACTCCTCGAACGCGACCACGCCGAGCCTGCGGCCGTCGATGAGCGTCTCGAGCTGGGGCAGGAAGTCGCCGTCGTGGCTGACCAGCATGACGTCGCCCGTACGGCGCCGCAGCTCCGTCAGGGTCTTCTGGATCGCGAGGTCGACGACCTTCTCGTGCGGCCCACCCGAGAGAGGGATCGGCTGGTAGCCCAGGGCCAGGAGGGCCTGGATGAACGGCATCGGCAGCTCGCCGCTGCTGGCCGCCAGGAAGAACAGGCCCCGTGACGGCTGGCCCCACTCCTCCTCGGCGAACTGCAGCAGCCGGTCCCAGCGCGGCCGCTCCTCGGGTTGTGGCCGGCGGGAGAGGATGGACGTGCCGAGCGTCGCGTCGACGTTCTCACCATCGACCAGCACATACGTCGTCCGCGGCTCGCCCTCGCTCATGACCGAACCCTACGGGGTCGTCACCGCGGAGGCGTTCGGCGAACTGCACCCGAAGGTCGTACCCGCGCTGCTACCGGGTCGGCGGTCAGCCGGACACGAAGAGACGCAGGGGCCCGGACAGGCCCGCTGAATGACGGAAGGACCCCGACGACACGTGTCGGGGTCCTTCTCGTTCAGTGCGCAAGGGGGGATTTGAACCCCCACGCCCATAAGGACACTGCCACCTGAAGACAGCGCGTCTGCCGTTCCGCCACTTGCGCGTGGACACCACATTGTGGGGTAAGCCCCCCGAGAACGCCAAACCGGGACCACCCACCCGTGGAAGCCCACGGCCGGGCGGCGCCGCAACACCCAGACTGGGCCGTTACCATCGGTCAGTCCACCAAGGAGAGGGAGGCCGGGCAGTGGGACTGTTCGACCGGGTCGAGCAACGCCTCGAGCGTGCCGTCAACGGTGCCTTCGCGCGCGCCTTCAAGTCGGAGGTGCAGCCCGTCGAGATCGCCAGCGCGATCCGCCGCGCCATGGACGACCGCGCTGCCATCCTGGGGCACGGCCGCACCATGGTCCCCAACCTGTACACCGTCGAGCTCAGCGAGACCGACTTCGAGCGCCTCTCCGCGTACGACGTGGAGCTCGAGCGGGAGCTCGTCGCCGCAGCCCAGGAGCACGCCGACTCCCAGCGCTACCAGCCCGGCGGCCCCATCCAGGTCGGCTTCTCAGCAGCCGAGGACCTCGAGACCGGGGTGTTCCGGCTCCGCACCTCCACGGCCCGTCGCCCGGGCGGATCCGCCGGCAGCCCCCCGCCCGCTGCACCGCCGGCGCCTCCGGCCCAGCCGGCCCCGAGGCACACCCCCGTCGACGACGACGGGCTCGAGGCGACCGCGCACCACGTGCCGGTGCCCCCGCCGGCACCGCCGCGCCGGGTCAACCCGGCCGACCGGCCCTGGCTCGACGTCGACGGCGAGCGCTACCCGCTCATGGGCGCCATGACGGTGCTCGGCCGCGACGACTCGGCCGACATCATCCTCGACGACCCGGGAATCTCCCGGCGGCACAGCGAGATCCGCGTGACGACGGACGGCCCCCACCTCGTCGCCAGCATCCGCGACCTCAACTCCACCAACGGCACCTTCGTCAACAGCGAACGCATCAGCAGCCAGCGCCTGGCGGACGGCGACCGGATCACCGTCGGGCGGACCACCGTCACCTACCGCGCCGGTCGGCGGTGACTGCCCCGCATGAGTGAACTCACCCTCACGATCATCCGTCTCGGACTGCTCGTGCTCCTCTGGGTCTTTGTCTTCAGCATCGTGGGCGTCCTCCGCGGCGACCTCTACGGCACCCGGATCGTCAGCCGGAGCCCGCGCCGCAGGGCCGAGCGCACCCCCGCCCAGCCGCCGCGCTCGAAGCGGCCGGCCGAGCCCAAGCGACCGCGCCGCAACAGCCGCGCGCCCCGGTCGCTGACCGTCACGGAGGGGCCGCTCAGCGGCACGAGCCTGCCGTTGCGCGAGTCCGGCACCCTC
Source organism: Pedococcus sp. (assembly GCF_036554925.1). Lineage (NCBI taxonomy): Bacteria > Bacillati > Actinomycetota > Actinomycetes > Micrococcales > Intrasporangiaceae > Pedococcus > Pedococcus sp. The sequence continues at coordinate 595 of NZ_DATBMI010000148.1, read as the reverse complement.
ATCGGCCGCAACCCCGAGTGCGCCCTGGTGCTCGACGACGACTTCGCCTCCGGCCGCCACGCGCGCATCTTCGAGCGCGACGGCACGTGGTACGTCGAGGACCTCGGCTCCACCAACGGGACCTTCCTCGGCTCGCAGCGCCTCACCGCCCCCGTCGCGGTCGAGTCCGGGACCGCGCTGCGCATCGGCAAGACCGTCATCGAGCTGAAGAACTGACGCCAGCACCCATGAAGATCGCGCTCGACTACGCTGCCCGCTCCGACGTGGGCCTGGTCCGCTCCGAGAACCAGGACTCCGGGTATGCCGGCCCGCACCTCCTCGTCGTCGCCGACGGCATGGGGGGCCATGCCGGTGGTGACATCGCCAGCTCCATCGCCATCGGCACGATGGTCGCACTCGACGGCGAGAGCCACGGCGGCGACGACGCCACCGAGCACCTGAGCCGGAGCATCGCCGCGGCGAACGGCGAGATCCAGTCGCAGGTCGAGCACAGTCCGGAGCTCCAGGGCATGGGCACGACGGTCACCGCCCTCCTGCGCGCCGGCAACAAGGTGGCGCTGGCGCACATCGGCGACTCCCGCGCCTACCTGCTGCG
>NZ_DATBMI010000113.1:0-10861 GCF_036554925.1 Pedococcus sp. | reverse complement strand
GCACCTGACGGCCGCATCTGGTTCACCGAAGGCGACGGCACCACGTTCCACGTGCGGGCCGTCGTGCCCCAGGCGACCGACCAGGTCGGCACGGTGCAGACCAGCACCACGCACTGGTACGAGCGGCCCCGGGTCGCCCCGGACGGCACCGTCTACGTCGTCGACGTCGACATGCACGACGTCGACAATCCCGACGACAACACCTTCTCCGTGATCCGCGGCGCCTTCGGCCCCGACGGAATGGAGGAGACGGCGATCGGCGCCCGCCTCGACAAGACGTACACCGGCTTCCACGGCTACGACGTGCGCCAGCCGCTGAGCACCGGCACGACGAACCTCACCGGCGACAGCAACCCCGACGTGCTGGCCCGCGACTCCTCAGGCCAGCAGTGGGTCTACCCGATGACCCAGGACCTCGACACCGGCGCACCGAGGTTCGGCAGCCGGGTCCTGCTCGGCTACGGCTGGCAGATCTACTCGGCCATCCTCTCCGCCGGCGACCTCAACGGCGACGGCCGCGGCGACATCCTGACCCGCGACACCAGCGGCCGGCTCTGGCGCTACGACGGCCGGGGCGGCGCCAAGGTCGCTCCTCGGGTCCAGATCGGGGCCGGCTGGAACGGCTACTACCCGGTGGCCACCGGCGACTTCAACGGTGACAGCCGCGCCGACTTCGTCGCCCGCGACGGCGGCGGCACCCTGTGGCTCTACCCGGGCAACGGGCGGGGTGGCCTGACCACGCGGGCCCGTCTGGGCACCGGCTGGAACGTCATGAGCTCGATCGTCGGCGCCGGTGACTTCGACTACGACAACGACGCCGACCTCCTGGCCCGTGACACCGGCGGGACCCTCTGGCTCTACCCCGGAAACGGGCGCGGCGGGTTCGACGCCCGGCGCAAGGTCGGGGCGGGCTGGAACGTCTTCACCACGCTGGCGGGCCCCGAGCAGGTGGGCTCACTCGTGAACGTCCTCGCCAGGGACCGCGACGGCTACATGGTCGCCTACGGCGTCGTCGGCGACGGGCGCTTCGACAGCAACCTCGTCGGCGACATCGGCCGCGGGTGGCAGTCCTTCGCCTTCACCTCCTGACCCACACACCAAGGGCGGGTATGCCGGGTGGTCACCACCCGGCATACCCGCCCTTGTGCGTGTCCGGCGAGAGGTTCAGTGACGGCGCCGCAGGTGGAAGTGGTGGCCGTGGTCCTCACGGTCGACGAGCTCGGGCAGGACCTCCTGCTCGAAGAGCTGGATGGCGGTGTTGTCGTAGGCCGCCTCGGCGAAGTAGGTGATCGCGTAGGTCATGCCGGCGGCCTCGAGCTTCCTGAACTTCTCGACGATCTGCTCGGGGGTGCCGACCGCCGGCCCGCTGGCGGCAGCGCGCACCTGCTCGTCGGCCCTGGCCTCGGTGAGACCCGCACGCAGGTACTGCTCGCGGATCCACGCGAGGCGGTTCTTCACCTCGCGCTCGTCGCGCCCGATCACGACGTTGTAGTTGGCGCTGCGCACGATCTCGCCGAAGTCGCGCCCCTGCGCCTCGCAGTGCTCGCGCAGGATGCGGCTCTTGTGCTTGAAGCCGTCGAGACTGCCGTCGAAGTTGGTGTAGTCGGCGTACTGGGCGGCGATGCGCAGTGTCTTCTTCTCGCCACCCCCGGCGATCCACATCGGGATGCCGTTGGCCTTCGAGCCCGGGAGCGCCGTGCCCTGGAGGGGCTGCGGGGCGCAGATCGCGCCGTCGACCTGGTAGTGCCTGCCCGAGAAGGTCGCCTCCCCGGTGGTCCACAGGTCGCGGAAGATCTGCACGCCCTCCTCGAGGCGGCGCAGGCGCTCGCCGGCCGTCGGGAAGCCGTAGCCGTAGGCGCGCCACTCGTGCTCGTACCAGCCGGCGCCGATGCCCATGTCGAGCCGGCCCTCGGCGATGATGTCGATGGTCGCGGCGACCTTCGCGAGGTAGGCCGGCTCGCGGTAGCTCATGCACGTGCACATCTGGCCCAGCCGGACCCGGCCGGTGACCGCGGCCAGGGCCGACATGAGGGTCCAGGCCTCGTGCGTGGCCTCGCGGCTGGGCTCGGGCACGGTGTGGAAGTGGTCGTAGACCCAGATGGAGGACCAGTCGTTGTTCGCGTCCGCCCGCCGGGCCAGCCCAGCCATCACACCCCAGTGCTGGCTGGGCTCGATGCCCACGAGGTCCATGCGCCACCCCTGGGGAATGAACAGACCGAACTTCATGGGCGTGCCTCCTGGGGTGAGTGGTCCACCGGCCGGGCGCGGTCCCGCAGCCGGATCGCTGACGACGTTACTGGGTCGCCCGCACCCCGACGATTCCAACCCCGGCCGTCGTGCCGGCCGATGTGCGGCGGCCTGTCGCTGATCGGCTGACCTGCGGGGTTTCGCCGCCGGAGGGTTGCGGTCCCCTCGCGACGTGTGATGCTGGCCTCATGACCTTGCGCCACCAGAACGACCCGCAGCTGATCCGCGAGCTCATGACCGATCCCGGCATCTGGGTGGTCGTGGGGCTGTCGACGAACGAAAAGCGCGCGGCCCACAGCGTGGCGCGGTGGCTCAAGCACGAGCAGCACAAGGGCATCATCCCCGTGCACCCCAAGGCCGAGACCGTCGACGGCGACCAGGGCTATGCCACGCTGGCCGACATCCCCGACGGCACCGACATCAAGGTCGTCGACTGCTTCGTGAACTCCTCCCGGGTCGGGGCCGTCGTCGACCAGGCCATCGAGCACAGGGACCGGCTCCAGATCGACGCCGTCTGGCTCCAGGAGGGCGTCATCGACGAGGACGCCGCGGACCGGGCGCGACGTGCCGGCCTCGGCGTCGTGATGGACACCTGCCCCAAGGTCGAGCACCCCAAGGTGCGCTCGGAGGGCATGGCCCGGTAGCTGGGCCCGGTAGCTGGGCCCGGTAGCTGGGCCCGGCAGCTGGGCCCGGCAGCTGGGCCCGGTAGCTAGGCCCGGCGGCGCTCCCGCAGCGCGGCGCCCTTGGCGTGCGCCTGGTCGCGCAGGTCGGCCTGGAACGCGCTCATCGCATCCCTCAGCCGGGACGCCTGCGGGCCCTCGCCCGCCGCGAGGACGCGGGCGGCCAGGAGCCCGGCGTTGCGGGCCCCGCCGATCGACACCGTCGCCACCGGCACGCCCGCCGGCATCTGCACGATCGAGAGCAGGGAGTCCATGCCGTCGAGGTGCTTGAGCGGCACCGGCACCCCGATGACCGGCAGCGGTGTGACCGCAGCCAGCATCCCGGGCAGGTGGGCTGCTCCCCCGGCGCCGGCGATGAGGACGCGCAGGCCCCGGCTCGCGGCCTGCTGACCGTAGGCGATCATCTCGTCGGGCATCCGGTGCGCCGAGACGACGTCCGCCTCGAAGGGGATGCCGAACTCCTCCAGCGCCTGCGCGGCCAGCTCCATCACGGGCCAGTCGCTGTCGCTGCCCATGACCAGGCCGACGACGGGGCCCTCGGCGCCGTGGGACGTGGTGCTCATGCGGTGATGACCCCTGTCAGGTAGTCGGCGGCGTGGGCGGCCCGCTCCCGCAGGTCCTCGAGGTCGGTGCCGCTCACGTTGACGTGCCCGATCTTGCGCCCCGGCCGAACGCCCTTGCCGTACAGGTGCACCTTCAGCCCCGGGTCACGGGCCATGAGGTGCCGGTAGGCCGGGTAGAGCTCGGGGTACTCACCGCCCAGCACGTTGGCCATCACCGTGAACGGCTCGCGCGGGGTCGGCGCACCGAGCGGCAGGTCGAGCACCGCCCGCAGGTGCTGCTCGAACTGGCCCGTCACGGCGCCGTCCATGCTCCAGTGACCACTGTTGTGCGGGCGCATCGCCAGCTCGTTGACGACGTACGCGGGGCTGCCGGTCTCCGGATCGCGCACCTCGAACATCTCGACCGCGAAAACGCCTGTGACGCCGAGGTTCTCGGCGATCCGCAGCCCAGCCTCCGTGGCCACTGCCGCGAGGTGGGGGTCGAGGTCGGGAGCCGGGGCGAGGACCTGGGTGCAGATGCCGTCGGTCTGGACCGTCTCGACCACCGGCCACGCGGCAGCCTGGTCGGAGGGGCTGCGGGCGACGAGCACGGCCAGCTCACGGGTGAAGTCGACCTTCTCCTCGAGGAGGATGCCTTCGGCGAGGGGACCACCGTTGGCCGCGTCGAGAGTGGCCTGGTCCAGCCAGTCGTGGAGGTCCTCGACGCCTGCCACGACCCGCACCCCCTTGCCGTCGTAGCCGCCGCGCGGGGTCTTGGCGATGACCGGCCAGCCGACCTGCGCGGCGAACTCCTCGACGTCAGAGGCGGTTCGGGCCTGCGCCCAGGCCGGGCACGCCACGTCGATCTCGGTGAGGCGGCGCCGCATCGCCAGCTTGTCCTGGGCGAAGACCAGCGCAGCCGGGCTCGGGTGCAGGAGCACTCCGTCGGCCTCCAGCGCGGCCAGGACGTCCGCCGGGACGTGCTCGTGGTCGAACGTGACGACGTCGCACTCCCTCGCGAAGGCGCGCACCGCCTCGACGTCGCGATGGTCGCCGACGGGGGCCGACGGGATCACCTGCGCGGCGGCGGCGTCCGGCGACTCGGCGAGGACGCTGAGGGTGATGGCGAGCTCGGCGGCCGGGCCGGCGCACATCCGCGCCAGCTGCCCGCCGCCGATGATGCCGACGACCGGGAATCCGCCGGGGGCGCGCTGAGGAGAGCTCACCCGCGTGAGGATATCGGGCGGCGGGGCCGCGGGGGCAACGGTCCGCGACGGCTAGGCTCAGGGGGTGCGCATGCTGACCGACCTCATCGAGCGACTCCGCGGCGCCCTCAGCATGCTCTACCGCGAGGCCATCAAGTTCGGGGTGGTTGGCGCCCTCGCGTTCGTCATCGACGTCGGGCTCATGAACCTCCTGCGGGCCACCGTGCTCGAGGACAAGCCGACGACGGCCAAGATCATCTCGGCCTCGGTCGCCACGGCCTTCGCCTGGGTCGGCAACCGCGTCTGGACCTTCCGGCACCGCCGCAGCCGGCCCATGCACCACGAGGCGCTGCTGTTCTTCCTCACCAACGGCGTCGCGCTGCTCATCGGTGCCGGCACCATCGCGTTCTCCCACTACGTGCTCGGGCTCCAGACGCTGGCCGCCGACAACGTCGCGAACATCATCGGCATCGCGCTCGGCACCCTGTTCCGGTTCTGGGCCTACCGCACGGTGGTGTTCTCCAAGCGAGAGATCCTCGAGGACGCCTCGCCGCTGGCCCACCAGCAGGGCCACCGGCACTGAGCCGCCGGGCACCCGGCCAGTCCCTCAGACGTCCTCGGACTCCGAGAGGAAGAGCGCGAAGATCGCCGGCTGCGCCTGGATGAGCTCCAGCCGCCCACCGTTGGACTCGGCGAGGTCGCGGGCGAGCGCCAGGCCGAGGCCGGTGCCGCCGGAGGACACCGAGCGCTCGAAGATGTGCGGGGCGATCGTGGCGGGCACCCCGTCGCCCTGGTCGCTGACCTCGACGACGACGGACGGGCCGCTGCGCCGCGCGTGGACGTCCACGGTGCCACGCCCGTGGGCGAGGGAGTTCTCGAGCAGGGTCGAGAGCACCTGGGAGAGCGCGACGGGGGTGGCGTGCACGACGAGGCCGCGCTCGCCGTGGACCCGGACGCTGCGGCGGGCCTGCTCGAAGGCCGGCTGCCACTCCCGCTGGAGTGCGGCGATCACCGAGTCGAGCGAGACGGTCGCCCGCGGCTCGTCGCCCCCGCCGCGGGTGCGGGCCATGAGGTCGTCCACGACGCGGGTGAGCCGCTCGACCTGCGAGATGGCGATGTTCGCCTCCTCCTGCACCACCTCGAGGTCGTCGGTGGCGGCGATCTCCTCCAGGCGCATCAGCAGCGCGGTGAGCGGGGTGCGCAGCTGGTGCGAGGCGTCGGCGGCGAAGTCCCGCTCCGAGGCCAACGACTTGGTGAGCCGCTGGGCGCTGCGGGCGAGCACCTCCGAGACCTGGTCGAGCTCGGCGATCCCCGAGTGCAGCGGCTGGATCCGTGACTCTCCCGCACCGAGGCGCTCGGCGCGGTCGGCGAGCAGCGTCATCGGCCGGGACAGCCGCTGCGCCTGGCGGGTGGCGACCCACACACCGGCCCCGAGCGCGAGGACGGACAACGCCAGGACGACGCCCATCAGGAGCAGCGAGGTGCTGGCCGAGGCGCCGTTCTCGACCCAGTCGGGCAGCGGGCGCCCCTCCCGCGTCGTGAGCCACCAGGTGGCGGCGAGCACCGGCAGGCCGATGATGAGGATGGCGAGGGTGACGGCGAGGACCGTCGACCGGACCAGCTGTTGGCGCATGTCCGGGGCTAGGCCCCCTCGCCCCGCTCGAACCGGAAGCCGACGCCGCGGACGGTCGCGATGTAACGAGGCTGGGCGGCGTCGTCTCCGAGCTTCCGCCGGAGGACCGAGATGTGCATGTCGAGGGTCTTGGTCGAGCCGAACCAGGCGGTCTCCCAGATCTCGCGCATCAGCTGCTCACGCGAGACCACCTTGCCCTGCTCTCGCACGAGGACGCGCAGCAGGTCGAACTCCTTGGCGGTGAGCTGGAGCTCCTCGTCCTTGAACCACGCGCGGCGGCCCTCGGGGTCGATCCTCACGAGCTCGCTGGTCGGCGCGGCGTCAGCGGGGTTGCGGCGCAGCAGGGCCCGCACCCGCGCGAGCAGCTCGGCGAGGCGGAAGGGCTTGGTGACGTAGTCGTCGGCGCCGGCGTCGAGGCCCACCACGGTGTCGACCTCGTCGGCCCGCGCAGTGAGGATCAGGACGGGGACGGAGCGGCCCTCGGCGCGGATCCGGCGGCACACCTCGAGGCCGTCGACGTGGGGCAGGCCCAGGTCGAGAACCACCAGGTCGGGGTTCTCCGCGGCCGCGTCCAGGGCGGCTCGGCCGTCGGCACGCACGTCGACGTCATACCCCTCGCGGCGCAGGGCTCGGGCCAGCGGCTCGGAGATGGCGGGGTCGTCCTCGGCCAGCAGCACTCGGGTCATGGGGTGATCGTAGGGACTGGTGTCCGATTTCAGCGACCGGGCCACACCGGACGGCGTTTTTCGGCGAAGGCGGCGACACCCTCGGCGCGGTCACCGGAGAACGCCGTCGCCGCCCAGCACTCGTCCTCGATGTCCAGGCCGGAGGCGAGGTCGGTGTCGAAGCCCAGGCGCATGGCGCGCTTGGCGTTGCGCAGGCCGACCGGCGAGTGCGAGGCGATCGTGGCGGCCAGCTCGAGGGCACGCTCGCGCGCCGAGCCGGCGGCCACCACCTCGTCGACCACCCCGAGCTCGTGGGCCTGCGCCGCACCGAGGCGGCGCGCGGTGAAGATCATCGAGGCGGCCCGCGACCAGCCGACCCGGCGGGTCAGCAGCTGGGTGCCACCACCACCGGGAATCACGCCGACGCTCACCTCGGGCAGCCCCACCGTGGCGCCCTCCCCCGCGACGATGAGGTCGCAGGAGAGGGCGATCTCGAAGCCGCCGCCGAGCGCGAACCCGTCGACCGCGGCCACCACGGGCACCGGCAGCGCCAGGACCCCGCCGTATGCCGCTCGCGCCAGCGGGCGCTGCGCGCGCAGCTCGTCGTCGGTCAGGCTGTTCCGCTCCTTGAGGTCGGCGCCGACGCAGAAGGCCCGCTCGTGGGTGCTGCTGACGACGACGGCGCGAACCGACGCGTCGGCGGCGAGCTCGGCCGTGGCCGCGCCGATCGCCCGGGCCATCGCGGTGGACACGGCGTTCATCGCCTCGGGACGGTCGAGCACCAGCTCGGCCACGTGGCCGCCGTCACCGTGCCGCTCGATGCGCACCAGCGGTGCTGCCTGGCTCATGGGTGGACCTCTCTTCGGGTGGTGCGCCGCTCTCCGCGGGCGCGGTGCAGCTCGCTGGGGGTGACCTGGCCGATGCCGCGCAGGTGGCGGCGGCGCAGGGCGGTCATCTGGAAGCCGGACAGGGCGGCCAGCGAGGTGGTCAGGGCGTCGTCGACGAGGACGCCCCGGGGCGGGGCCACGGCGGTCAGCCGGCTGGCACGGTTCACGGTGGTGCCGAACACGTCGCCGAGCCGGGAGATCACGCGACCGTAGGCCATTCCGACGCGCACGTCCGGCAGGAGGTCGTCCTCGGCCATGGTGTCGACGAGGTCGAGGGCGATCGCGGCTGCCGGCGCGGCCTCGACGGTGACGAAGAGGATCTCGTCCCCGACCGTCTTGATGACCCGGCCGCCGTGCGCCGTGACGATGTCGGTGGCGAGGGCCTCGAAGCGCTGCACCATCACGGCCAGCTGCCGCTCGGTCAGGCGGCGTACGAGCGAGGTGAACGAGACCAGGTCGGCGAAGCCCACGACGCGGAAGACGCCCTCCCCGGACTCGTCGGGCGTGGCGTCGGCGAGCATCCTGGCTATGGCAGCCGTCAGGTGCCGCCGCCAGGCGTAGACCAGCAGCGGCTCGAGGTCGTCGGCGAGGTCGGCCAGCTTGTCGGCGGCGGCGCGCGCAGCGTCGAGGTCGGGCACGGCGCGCGAGTCGGCCTCGTCGAGGGCGGCCGCCTCGAGGTCGGGCGAGGCGAGCACCTCGGCCATGAGCTGGGTCTGCCAGACCGCGAGCCGGTCGGTGGTGCGCGCGAAGGCCCGGGTCATCGCCAGGGCGGTCGGCTCGTCGAAGTGCTCCTCGCGCACCAGCCGGGCGACGGCCTTGAGCGCCACGAGGTCTGCCTCGGTGAACGCGGCGTCCTCGTCCTCCACGATGGGGAAGCCGAGGGCGTGCCAGAACTTGCGGGCGCTCAGCAGCGACACGCGGGCGCCGCGGCTGACCTCGCGCCGACCCATGGTGGCCGGGCGGCCGAGCAGGCGTGCCTCGATGGTGTCCTCGGTGGGCCCGGGCTGCTCCTCGCCGGGGCGCACCAGGCGGTGCCGACCGGTCTTGCGCACCGCCGACACCTCCTTGTGTGAGCGCGGGTGGCTCATGGGCTCGCACCGGGCACGCGGGCGCCCGCCGACACGGTGATCATGCCGTGTCCGGCCGGATCGGGCCCGGCCGGGCCTTCCCGTCAGGGCTGGGGAGGCACGACGGGTCGGACGTGGACCACGTCACCGGCCGCCACGGCATACTCGCCGCTCTCCCCGTGGACGAGCAGCCGGCCCTCGTCGTCGATGTTGAGCGCCTGCACCTGCTGGACCCGGTCGCCGGCCGTGACGTCGACGACCATGCCCAGGGTGCGGCAGGCGGCCCGGTATGCCGTGTGCACGGCTTCGCGTGCCCCGCCGCCGGCGAGCAGGTCGGCGTGCAGCCCCGCAAGGTGGCGCAGGCACGAGGCGATGAGGTCCTCGCGGCGCACGCCCTCCGCACCGCACAGGCGCAGGGACGTGGCCGTCTCGACGGGCAGCTCCTGGCGGGTCTGGTCGACGTTGACGCCGAAGCCGACGACGACGCCCGCCGGGTGCACCTCGCACAGGACGCCGCAGACCTTGCGCCAGTCGTCCTCCTCCACGAGCACGTCGTTGGGCCACTTCACGCCGGTGTGCACCCCGGCGGTCTCCGCGACAGCCCGCGAGACCGCGAGGCCGGTGACGAGCGGCATCCAGCCCACACCCGTCGCGGGTGCCGGCAGCAGGACGGAGACGGCGATCGAGGTCTGGGGGGTGTCCTCCCAGGACCGCCCCAACCGGCCCCGCCCGGCACTCTGGTGGTCGGCGGTGATGACCCGCCACGGCTCGCCGAGGGCCGCTGCCTCGGCGTTCGTGGAGCCGAGCTCGGCGTGGACGTCGAGGCCCCGCCACGGCGAGCCCGACGTGACCAACGCCTCGTGCAATGCCTCACTGTCAAGGGGTCCGCGCATACAGGCAAGGCTAGGCTCCCGGCATGGCCCAGAGCACCGAATCCGTCGTCACCGGGGGCACCGAGGTTCCCGACGACATCGACGTCCACACCACCGCCGGCAAGCTCGCCGACCTCAAGCGCCGGGTCGCCGAGGTGGCCCACGCCGGGTCGGAGCGGGCGGTCGAGAAGCAGCACGCCCGCGGCAAGAAGACGGCGCGCGAGCGGCTCGAGATGCTGCTCGACGAGGGCTCCTTCATCGAGATGGACAAGTACGCCCGGCACCGCAGCAATGCCTTCGGCCAGGAGAAGAACCGGCCCTACGGCGACGGCGTCGTCACCGGCTACGGCACCGTCGACGGCCGCACGGTCGCCGTCTTCGCGCAGGACTTCACGGTCTTCGGCGGCTCCCTCGGCGAGGTCTTCGGCGAGAAGATCTGCAAGGTCATGGACTTCGCCATGAAGGTCGGCTGCCCGGTGATCGGGCTGAACGACTCCGGCGGCGCCCGCATCCAGGAGGGCGTGGTCTCGCTCGGTCTCTACGGCGAGATCTTCCGCCGCAACGTGCACGCCTCGGGCGTCATCCCGCAGATCTCGCTCGTCATGGGACCCTGCGCCGGCGGCGCCGTCTACTCCCCCGCCGTCACGGACTTCACCGTGATGGTCGACCAGACCTCGCACATGTTCATCACCGGCCCCGACGTCATCAAGACCGTCACGGGCGAGGTGGTCTCCTTCGAGGACCTCGGCGGTGCCCGCACCCACAACACCAGGTCCGGCGTGGCGCACTACATGGGCAGCGACGAGGACGACGCCATCGACTACGTCAAGGCGCTGCTGTCCTACCTGCCGAGCAACAACCTCGAGGAGCCTCCCTCCTACGACCTCGAGAACGACCTCACCGTCACCGACGAGGACCGCGAGCTCGACACCCTCATCCCGGACAGCCCGAACCAGCCGTACGACATGCACACCGTCATCGGGCACGTGCTCGACGACGGCGAGTTCCTCGAGGTGCAGCCGCTGTTCGCGCCCAACATCATCTGCGGCTTCGGCCGCGTCGA
>NZ_DATBMI010000062.1:0-65698 GCF_036554925.1 Pedococcus sp. | reverse complement strand
CCTGTTGTTCACGGACGACCTCCCGGAGCTGAGCGAGGACATCGGCTACCGCGGGCCGACCGCCTGCAAGGCCGCCGGCATCACCTACCGCCAGCTCGACTACTGGGCCCGCACCGGCCTCGTGGAGCCGTCGGTGCGCGGCGCGACCGGATCGGGCACCCAGCGGCTCTACGGCTTCCGCGACATCCTCGTGCTCAAGGTCGTCAAGCGCCTCCTCGACACCGGGGTCTCCCTCCAGCAGATCCGGGTGGCGATCCAGGCGCTGCGCGAGCGCGGCGTCGAGGACCTCGCCCAGATCACGCTCATGAGCGACGGCGCCTCCGTCTACGAGTGCACCTCCGCCGACGAGGTCATCGACCTCGTGCAGGGCGGTCAGGGCGTCTTCGGCATCGCTGTCGGCCGCGTCTGGCGCGAGGTCGAGGGCGAGCTCGCCGAGCTGCCGAGTGAGCGCACCGAGGACGACACCCAGGCCGCCCACCCCGGCGACGAGCTCCGGGCCCGGCGCCAGGCCCGACTCGCCTGACCCACCACGGCCCGCCGACTCGAGCCCGTCCCCACCGTGGGGGCGGGCTCGTGTTGTAGATTTGGGGCGCTGATCACCCCGTGTGGGAGAGTCCCCGCGTGCCAGGCACGGCGGGGCGCCGAAGGGGCAAACTCCCCGGAACCTCTCAGGCGCCAGGACCACACGGATCAGGCACCTCTGGAGCGGCGCCCGCGGGCGCGGTGACAGATGGGGAGGTCTCCCTCGTCGGACTTTGTCAGGAGCCTCATGTCGCACGCAGCACCCTCGCAGCCCCCCGCAGGAGCCGGCGAGTTCCCGGACTTCGTCGCCCGCCACATCGGCCCGCGAGAGTCCGACGTCCGGGCCATGCTCGACGCGGTCGGGCAGGGCAGTCTCGAGAGCCTCGCCGACACGGCGATCCCCGGCGCCATCCGTTCGACCCAGGCGCTCCACCTCGACGCGGCCTACTCCGAGGCCGCGGTCGTCGAGGAGCTGCGCGCGCTGGCACGGCGCAACCACGTCCTGACGTCGATGATCGGGCTGGGCTACTACGGGACCGTCACCCCGGCCGTCATCCAGCGCAACGTGCTGGAGAACCCGGCCTGGTACACCGCGTACACGCCCTACCAGCCGGAGATCTCCCAGGGGCGTCTCGAGGCGCTGCTCAACTTCCAGACCGTCGTGAGCGACCTGACCGGCCTGCCGACCGCCGGCGCCTCGCTGCTGGACGAGAGCACCGCTGCCGCCGAGGCCATGACCCTGATGCGCCGAGCCAGCAAGGCCCCCGCGGAGTCGGTGCTGCTCGTGGACGAGCACGTCTTCCCGCAGACGATCGCCGTCATGCAGACCAGGGCCGTGCCCCTCGGCATCGAGCTCGTGGTGGCCGACGTGGCCGGCGTCGACAGCACCGACGGCCTGCGCTCGGCCGCCGGCGGCCGCGACGTCTTCGGCGTGGTGGTGCAGTACCCCGGTGGCGACGGCGAGCTGCGCGACTGGCGCGGACTCGCGGAGGCTGCCCACGACGCCGGCGCACTGGTGACCGCGGCCGCGGACCTGCTGGCGCTCACGCTGGCGACCCCGCCGGGGGAGTGGGGGGCAGACGTCGCCGTGGGCACGAGCCAGCGCTTCGGTGTGCCGATGGGCTTCGGTGGCCCGCACGCCGGCTACATGAGCGTGCGCCCCGGCCTCGAGCGGTCCCTCCCGGGCCGGCTCGTCGGCGTCTCCGTCGATGCCGACGGCGCCCCCGCCTATCGGCTGGCGCTGCAGACGCGGGAGCAGCACATCCGCCGTGAGAAGGCGACCTCGAACATCTGCACCGCCCAGGTCCTGCTCGCCGTCATGGCCTCGATGTACGCCGTGTACCACGGCCCCGCGGGGCTGGCCGCCATCGCGCGCCGCACCCACGCCTACGCCCGCGCCCTGGCGGACGGCCTCGCCGCCGCGGGGATCGAGGTGCTGACCCGGACGTACTTCGACACCGTCACGGTGTCGGTGCCCGGGCAGGCCGACGAGATCGTGCGCGAGGCGGCCAACCGGGGTGTGAACCTGTGGCGGGTCGACGCCGACCGCGTCTCCATCAGCACCGACGAGACGACGGTGCAGGACGACCTCGACGCCGTCTGGGCGGCCTTCGGCGTCACCGGCAACGGCACCGTCGAGGTCGCGCGGCCGTCGTGGCCGCAGGAGCTGGTCCGCACCAGCGAGTACCTCACCCACCCGGTGTTCAGCGCCCACCACAGCGAGACCTCCATGCTGCGCTACCTGCGCCGACTGGCGGACCGCGACTTCGCGCTCGACCGCGGGATGATCCCGCTCGGCTCGTGCACGATGAAGCTCAATGCGACCACCGAGATGCAGGCGGTCACCTGGCCGGAGTTCGCCGAGCTGCACCCGTTCGCGCCGCCGACGCAGACCGAGGGCATCCGCCAGCTGATCGACGACCTCGAGGCATGGCTGTGCTCGATCACCGGCTACGACGCCGTGTCGCTCCAGCCGAACGCCGGGTCCCAGGGCGAGCTCGCCGGCCTGCTCGCGATCCGCGCCTACCACCAGGCCCGCGGCGAGGACGCACGGCGCATCTGCCTGATCCCCGCCAGCGCGCACGGCACCAACGCTGCCAGCGCCGTCATGGCCGGCATGAAGGTGGTCGTCGTGAAGACCGCCCCCGGCGGCGACATCGACATGGACGACCTGCGGGCCAAGGTCGAGCAGCACCACGACCAGCTCGCGGCGATCATGGTGACCTACCCGTCCACGCACGGTGTCTTCGAGGACACCATCACCGAGCTGTGTGCCCTCGTGCACGACGCCGGAGGCCAGGTCTACGTCGACGGCGCCAACCTCAACGCTCTGGTCGGCCTGGCCCAGCCGGGCCGGTTCGGGGCGGACGTCTCGCACCTGAACCTGCACAAGACGTTCTGCATCCCGCACGGCGGCGGCGGCCCGGGCGTCGGTCCGGTCGCGCTGCGAGCCCACCTCGCGCCGTACCTGCCGAACCACCCGCTGGCACCCGAGGCGGGCCCGGAGACCGGGGTCGGCCCCATCTCCGGGGCGCCCTACGGCTCGGCGAGCATCCTGCCGATCTCGTGGGCGTACGTGCGGCTGATGGGCGGGGCGGGACTGACACGGGCCACCCAGGTCGCGGTCCTCAACGCCAACTACGTCGCCACGAGGCTGCGGGAGCACTACCCGGTGCTCTACTCGGGCCACGACGGCATCGTCGCCCACGAGTGCATCCTCGACCTGCGCGACCTCACGAAGCGGACCGGGGTCACGGTCGACGACGTCGCCAAGCGGCTCATCGACTACGGGTTCCACGCCCCGACCATGTCGTTCCCGGTGGCCGGGACCCTGATGGTGGAGCCGACGGAGAGCGAGGACCTCTACGAGCTCGACCGGTTCTGCGACGCCATGATCGCGATCCGTCAGGAGATCGCCGAGGTGGAGGCGGGGGAGGTCCCGCTGGTCGACAGCATGCTGCGCAACGCCCCCCACACCGCTGCGGCCCTGGCCGGCAAGTGGGAGTACCCGTACGACCGGGGGACGGCGGCCTTCCCCGTCGGGGTCGAGGCGGCCGACAAGTACTGGCCGCCAGTGAGCCGGATCGACGGTGCCTACGGCGACCGCCACCTCGTCTGCTCGTGCCCGCCGCCGGAGTCCTTCCAGGAGTGACAGGGGGGCGCAGGGTGGCGCAGGAGTGACGCTGCCCTGACGCAGGCCCCGCGGAGCCGGCTGCCCGACCCAGGTGTCAGGCGGCCGGCTCCGCCGTTCCCCCGCCGGCCACGTGGACGGTCGACCCGCTCTCGGTCTTGTCGACGGTGATCTGGCAGGGGATGCGGCTGCGGAGCTCGGCCACGTGGCTCACGACTCCGACGGCACGCCCGCCCTCGCGGAGGGCGTCGAGCACCGCCATGACCTGCTCGAGGCTCTCGTCGTCGAGAGTGCCGAAGCCCTCGTCGACGAACAGGGTCTGCAGGTCGAAACCACCGGACTCCTCGCGCACGGCGTCGGCGAGCCCGAGGGCGAGGGCGAGGGAGGCCATGAAGGCCTCACCGCCGGACAGCGTCGCGGTGTCACGTGTCTGCCCCGTCCACAGGTCGAGGACACGCAGGCCCAGGCCACTGCGCGCCCCACGGGCGGCGAGACCGTCGGAGTGCTGCAGCCGGTAGCGGCCCTCGCCCATCAGGGCCAGCCGCTCGTTGGCCAGGTCGGCCACGCGCTCGAGACGGGCCGCCAGCACGAACGAGGAGAGCCGCATCCGCAGCGCGTTGTTGCCGCCCGTGCCGGCGAAGGTGTCGGCCAGGTCTCGCACCCGCGCATGCCGGGCCGCGGCAGGGCCGATCGCCTCGCACTGCGTGACCAGCCGCGGGTGCAGGCGGGCAACGGCTGCCAGGGTGCGGCGGGCGAGGGTCTCCGCGTCCTGCGCACGCAGCAGCCGCGTGTGCGCGTCGCTCTCGGCCTCACGCAGGGCCTCGACGTCTGGTGCAGGGGACTCCGCGGCCGCGACCACGTCCGGCTCGGACAGCACCGTCTCGGCGGCCGTGCGGGCGCGGTCGTACTCGCGGCACAGGGCCTCCAGGCGTCTGACCTCCGGGGCCGGCAACAGTGCCTGACGGGCCTCGTCGGCGGACCCGAAGCCCTGGTCGGCGAGCGATGACACGAGCGCCTCCAGGGCAGCCGTGTGGCTCTGCTCGGCGAGGCTGAGGTCGCGCAGGGCGCTGACGTGCCGCTCCGCCGCCGCACTGGTGGCTCGGTGCCGTGACTGCACCTGGTCGAGGAACCTTGCCAACGTGGTGCCCTCGTCGCCGGGGGTGTGGTCGCCGGGGCCGTCCTGGCGGAAGGTCTGCGCCGCGCGAGCGGGGTCGGCGCACGGGCACAGCCGCTCGTGGTCCTCGAGCAGGTCGCGGGCTGCGCTGGCCTCGGCACGGGCTCCCCGCTCCAGCTCGTCTGCTGTCGCGGAGGTCGTCAGCAGGCTGGCCCGCAGCTGGTCGGCGCGTGTCGCCACGCGCCTGCGCTCGGCCTGGGCGCGCTCGTACGCCTCGGTGGCGGAACCCAGGCGCTGGGCCGTCGCCAGCGCTGCCGCGAGGGCGGTACGCGCCTCTTCGGCCACCTGCCCGAGCTCGTCGGCACCACGCTGGTCACCGCCCAGCAGCGCCTCCCGGGAGGCCGCTGCGGTGTCCGCCGCCACCAGCTCCCGCTCGAGCCGGTCGAGCGACCCGCGAGCGGTGGTCCACCTGTCGTCCGCCGAGGAGATGTCGTCGGTCGTCACGGCGGTGGTGCGGGTGGCGGGCACCGGATGGGCGCAGGAGCCGCAGACGGGGCACGGCGACCCGTCGGCCAGGGACTCGGCGAGCTCGCCTGCCATCCCTGTGAGCCGCGCCTCGCGAAGGTCCAGGAGCTCCTGTCGCAGGTCCTGCTCGTGGGCGCGCGCGGCGGCGATGCGACCGGTGAGCGCGGTGCGCTCGGTCTCGCCGCGGTCGTGGGCCTCGCGGAGGGAGAGCAGCGCGGTCGCGGACTCCGCCCTGGCCCGCAGTCCGTCGAGGGCTGCGGCGGCCTCCCGGGTCTGGGCGAGGTCGCGCTCGGCGGCCTCGGACGCGTCGTCGGCGCGTTCGGTGGCGGCCGCGAGGTCCACGGCCTGGGCCTCGGCGGTGGCAGCCTGGCGGCGGAGCAGCTGGCCGCGCTCGGCCTTCTCGGTGGCGGCGCGGGCCAGACCTGCCGCCTCGGCGAGGTCGTCGTCGCAGGCGTGCAGCCGCTCGGCCCACTGCGCGACGCCGTCGGCATCCCTGTCGTCGAGGCCGAAGCCGGACAGTGCTGCCCCGGTGTCGGCGGCCCGGGACCTCGCCCGCGCCACCTCGCCGGCGGCCCGCTCGACCGCCTTGAGGTCACCGCTGACGGTGGCTGCGCGGCCGGCCACCGCCAGCGTCGCGCGTGCCTGCCCCTGGACGGCGTGAGCCTCGTCGAGCGCCGCCAGCTCGGTGGTCGCGCGGGCGGCCTTCGCCTGCAGCGCCAGTGTCTGCTCGGCCGAGCGGCGGCGTGCGGCAGCGGCGGCGGCATCGCCCGTCGCGCGGTCGAGGGAGGCCAGGGTCGCCACCGCGAGCTCCTCGAGCGCGACCTGCAGCTGCGCCAGGCGCCCGGGAACCTCGTGCGGGTCGAGCTCGCGCCAGTCGGGGGTGCCCTCGAGAAGGGCCGGCGGCGCGTCCGCCACGGCGTCGGCGAGCCGCGCGAGGTCGGTGGCAACGTCGGCGCGGCACTGCGCCAGGACCTCGCCGGTGCGACGCCGCTCGCCGGCGAACCACTCCTCGACACCGGCGAAGGACGACACGTCGAACAGCCGCTCCAGGAGCTCTCGCCGCGCCTCCGGGGTGGCGCGCAGGAAGGCAGCGAACTCGCCCTGCGGCAGCAGCACCACCTTGCTGAACTGCTCCAGGCCCATCCCCAGCACCTCGGTGAGCACGGCCGCGACGTCGTCGTGCCTGGTGTCTCGACCGACCCAGGTGCCGCCGAGCCTCTCGTGGAGGACGACCCGGGCGGGGGACTTGGTCTCGCCGTCGCCACGCTTCTTGGGCCGCAGGAACTCGGGCGAGCGCTCGACCCGGAAGCGGCGACCGGCCGCCGTGAACTCCAGCGTGACCGTCGGCACGACGTCCCTCGGGGCGTGGTCGCTGCGCAGCGAGCGGCCACCGGGGCGCGCTCCCGGCACCGCGGCATACAGCGCGAAGCAGACCGCGTCGAGGATGCTGGTCTTGCCGGCGCCGGTGGCGCCCCGGATGAGGAACAGGCCCCCCGACGAGACCTCGTCGAAGTCGATGTCGACGGTGCCCGCGAAAGGGCCGAACGCGGTCATGGACAGGCGGTGCAGCCTCACGCCACGCCCTCCTCGCGTCGCGCCGCGGCACCGGACGTGGCCGAGCCGGCGGTGACCGCGCCCTCGCCGTCGTGACCGGCGCGGCCCAGCCGCACGGCCTCGACGGCATCGGCCAGCAGCGCTCGCTCGGGGTCGGTCGCCCCGTGACCACCGCGAACGTGCGAGAGGAAGTCACAGCAGACCTCGACCTCGGACCTCCGGGCCACGCGCGCGGCATAGGAGCTGACGGGGACCGGCGCACCCTGCGGGTCGAAGAGCAGCGACAGGGTGTGCGGGAAACGGCGCCGGACCTGCTCCATCGCGCCGGGCGGGCGCACCGCGTCGGTGAGCGTGACCTGGCACCAGGAGTGCTCCGCGGTCACGTGGTCGGGACGCTCGAGCAGGTCGCGCAGCTCCCCGCGCAGGACGGCGAGCGGGCGGAGGACCGGGGCCGGGACCTGCTCGACCCGCACACCCGACGTGTCGACGTCGACGAGCCACGACCCCTTGGTGTGGCCGGACTCGCTGAAGGACATGGCCACGGGCGAGCCCGAGTAGCGCACGGTCTCGGAGATCTGCTGCTGGCCGTGCAGGTGACCGAGGGCGACGTAGGAGCTGCCGCCGAACACCCGCGGGTGCACCATCGCGACGCCTCCGACGGTGATGTCGCGCTCGGAGTCGCTGGTGGCGCCGCCGTTGACGAACGCGTGGGACATCACGACCGAGGGCAGGCCACGAGCGTCGTGGTCCGCGCGCACCCGACCCATCGCCGCCGTGAGGACGCCCGCGTGGGTGCGCTCGGACGCGCCGAGGGGCTCCGCCGCCACGGACGGCTCGAGGTAGGGGAGGGGGTAGACGGCCACGCCGTCGATGAGAACGGGGCGGCCGACCGACCCCAGCGAGCTGCGGATGTGCAGGCCCGCCCGCTCCAGGAGCGACGCGGCGAAGCCGAGCCGGATGGCTGAGTCGTGGTTGCCGCTGGAGAGCACGACCTGCGCGCCGGCATCGATGAGCCGGGTCACCGCCTCCGACAGCAGCTCGACGGTGTCGGGCGCGGGAAGCGCCCGGTCGTAGACGTCACCGGAGACCAGCACCGCGTCGACCTTCTCGGCGCGCACGGTCTCGACCAGGTGGTCGAGGTAGGCCGACTGGGCGTCGAGCAGCCCCACCTGGTGGAAGGAGCGGCCCAGGTGCCAGTCGGAGGTGTGGATCAAGCGCACGCCACGAAGGCTAGGAGAGGTCACCGACAGAGCCGCTGATTTGGCCGGGCGAGCCTCGGATCGGCCGGCTGGGGGGATGCGGTAGCACGGGCGCCACCGGTGTGGTTGGGTCATTCCAGAGACACCGTCAGCGAGCGGGAGGAGGTCCGGTGGGCGAAGAGGTCAGCGCGCAGAGCTACACGCGCGAGCAGCGGCAGCGGTACCGCGAGAAGGTGCGCCAGAACCTCGACGTGTTCGAGCGGATGCTCTCCCAGAGCCATTTCGAGTTCGACCGGCCGATGACCGGCCTGGAGATCGAGCTCAACCTCGTCGACGAGGGCTACCAGCCGAAGTTCGCCAACGCCGAGGTCCTGGAGGAGATCGCCGACCCCGGCTACCAGACCGAGCTCGCGCGCTACAACATCGAGCTCAACGTGCCGCCGCGCCCGCTGCCCGGCGACACCGCCCTGCAGCTCGAGCAGGAGCTGCGCGACTCGCTGAACGCAGCCGACGCGGCTGCCCGCAAGCGCGGGGCGCACATCGTCGCCGTCGGGATCCTGCCGACGATCATGCCGGAGCACTTCCAGGGCGAGTGGATCAGCGCGAACAACCGCTACACCGCCCTGAACGACTCGATCTTCTACGCCCGCGGCGAGGACATCTACCTCGACATCGAGGGCCCCACTGGCGAGCGGGTCGCCACCTACTGCGACTCGATCGCCCCGGAGTCGGCCTGCACCAGCGTGCAGCTGCACCTCCAGGTCGCACCCCAGGACTTCGCCGCGCACTGGAACGCCGCCCAGGCCCTGGTCGCGCCCCAGATCGCGCTGGCGGCGAACTCTCCGTTCTTCTTCGGCCAGCGGCTCCACGCGGAGACCCGGATCGAGCTCTTCAGCCAGGCCACCGACACCCGCAGCGTCGAGCTGAAGAACCAGGGGGTCCGCCCGCGCGTCTTCTTCGGCGAGCGCTGGGTCACCTCGATCTTCGACCTGTTCGAGGAGAACGTCCGCTACTTCCCGGCCCTGCTCGCGGAGGTCTCCGACGAGGACCCGGTCGCGATGCTCGAGGCCGGGGAGGCGCCCTCCCTGGCCGAGCTGCGGCTGCACAACGGGACCGTCTACCGCTGGAACCGTCCCATCTACGACATCGTCCAGGGTCGCCCGCACCTGCGCGTGGAGAACCGCGTCCTGCCTGCCGGGCCGAGCATCATCGACGTCCTGGCCAACGCTGCCTTCTACTACGGCGTGATCCGCAAGCTCGCCGCCGACGACCGGCCGGTCTGGACCAAGATGAGCTTCGCCGTCGCCGAGCAGAACTTCCGCACCGCCGCCAGGGACGGCATCGACGCGATGCTGTACTGGCCCGGCTACGGACAGGTCGGCGCGGACGAGCTCGTGCTGCGCCACCTGCTCCCGCTCGCCCACGAGGGCCTGCAGGAGTGGGGGGTCTCCGACGCGGTGCGGGAGCGCTACCTGTCGGTGATCGAGGGCCGTTGCAAGACCAGCACCAACGGCGCGACGTGGCAGACCCAGGCGGTGGAGCGCCTCGAGGGCCAGGGCCTGGACCGCCAGGCCGCCTTGAGCCGGATGCTCGAGCTCTACACCACGAACATGCACAGCAACGAGCCCGTGCACACGTGGCCACTGCCCTGAGGGCGGTGCCGTCCTCCGCCGTATGCCGCGGTGGGCCAGTCACGCGCGTGGGCAGCCGCACGGCGGCACACCGGCCCAGGCACACCGGCTCAGGCACACCGGCTCAGGCGTGGCGCGTGACCGGCTGGTTCCACACCCGGATGGCCGGGCGCTCCCGCTCGAACTCGAGCACGCACAGGGAGCCGGCGTCGAGGAGCAGCTGTGCGCCCAGCCGCGGCTCCTGCCGCAGGAACACCGCCGTGAGGACCCGCAGGAGGTGGCCGTGCGCCACGAGGGCGACGTCGCCGGTGGCCATGGCCTCGACGACCCGCCGGACCACGCGCCCGGCCCTCGCCGCGACGTCCTCGACTGCCTCGCCGGGCGTCTCGCCGGAGGGCACGCCGTGCTCGAAGACGGTCCAGTCGTAGCCGACGGAGTCGCGGATCTGCGCGGTGGTGAGCCCCTCGTAGCCGCCGTAGTCCCACTCCACCAGGTCGTGGTCGAGCTCGGGGGAGAGGCCGGCCAGCTCAGCGGTGCGCCGCGCCCGCTGCAGCGGTGAGGACAGCACGAGGACGAGGTCGAAGGCCTGGAGGGCGGAGGACAGCGAGCCGGCGTCGGCCTCGCCCCCGGGCGTCAGGGGGACGTCGGTGCGGCCGGTGTGCCGGCCGGATCGAGACCACTCGGTCTCACCATGGCGCAGGAGCACGAGCCTGCCCTCGGGGTGCTGCGGCGGGGACGACGGTTCGGCGCTCACCAGGCTCACCCTAGGGGCCACCGCCTGCCCGGGCGCGCGGCGTCGCAGCCGTCTGGAAGAGTGGCCCCATGAGGCTGCGCTACCGGCTGCTCAACGTCTTCGCCCGTGAGGGCGACCCGTTCTCGGGCAACCCGTTGTGCGTGTTCGAGGACGCCGCAGGACTCGACGACTCCCAGATGCAGGGGCTCGCCCGGCAGTTCAACCTGTCCGAGACGACCTTCATCGTGCGGCTGGCCGGCCGGTCGACGACGCCCGGGGAGGGCACCGCGGCCGACGCGGACGTCCGGATCTTCACCCCCAGCTACGAGATGGCCTTCGCCGGTCACCCGACGCTCGGCACCGCCCAGGTCCTCCGCGATCTGCTCGGGCAGGGGGGCGCGGTGCGCCTGTCGATGCCGGCCGGGGTGGTCACCGTCGAGGCGGAGGGCAGCACCTGGACCCTCACCGCCCACCGCGGCGTCATCGAGCGCGAGCTGGACCCCGACGAGATCGCCGGGACCGTGGGGCTGGCAGCCGGCGACCTGGTGGGCCCCGTCCAGCAGGTCAGCACCGGCAGCGGCCAGATCATCGCGCAGGCCGCCTCCCCCGAGGCCGTCCGACGGGCGACCGGTGACGCCGCGCTCATGCGCCGGTACGCCGGGATGGGCACCCGCGGTGGCGAGACCCTGGTGTACCTGTGGGCGCCCACGGGGCCCGGGACGGTGGTGGCCAGGGCGCTCTTCACGCAGGGAGCTGCCGCGATCGAGGACCCCGCCACCGGGTCGGCGTGCTCGAACCTCGGTGCCTGGCTGGTCGCGCAGGGCCGCACCGGCATCGCCTGGGAGGTCAGCCAGGGCGAGCAGGCCGGCCGGCCGTCGACCCTTCGCCTGAGCGTCGCTGACGACGGGGTCGTGCGCGTCGGGGGCCTGGTCCGGGAGATGGGATCCGGCGAGGTCGAGCTCTGACATGCCGGCCTACGTCGTCTTCCTCCGCGCGGTCAACGTCGGCGGGCGCGTCCTGAGGATGGAGCAGGCGCGCAGGGTGCTGGAGGAGAACGCCTTCCTCGACGTCGCCTCGCACATCCAGAGCGGCAACCTCCTGGTCGGCACACGGATGCGCAGCGCCGAGCGGGTGGAGGCCGCCGTCTCCGAGTGCCTGGGCGAGGCCGCCGGTTTCGAGATCGTCACGATGGCCCGCCGCCCCGCTGAGCTGACGGCACTCATCGAGGCGGCAGACGGCATACCAGCGGCCGCGTCGGGCGTGCTCGCTCGGTATGTCGCCTTCTGCAAGGGCAGCGCCGACGCCGCCGGGGCGCAGGGCGCGTTCGAGGCGTGGGAGGCCCCCGGCGAGCGAGCCTTCGTGGTCGGCAAGGATGTGCTCGTGGAGCTGGCCAAGCCGTTCCACGAGGCGAAGCTGGGCAATGCCCAGGTCGAGAAGATCGTCGGCGGGCCCGCGACCACGCGGAACCTCACCGTCGTCCGCACACTGGCACAGAAATGGGGCAGCTGACATGGCAGAGGAGACCGGCGGCACCGGCCTGGGGCACCGCTCGGTGTCGATGACCCGGGTGGGCAAGGGCGTCTTCGACGTCACGAACGTCCGCGGCGGGACCATCCGGATCGGCGGTGACGGCGCCGACTTCACACCGGTGGAGCTGCTGCTGACCGCGATCGCCGGCTGCACCGCCATCGACGTCGACTACATCACCACGAAGCGGGTCGACCCGGAGACGTTCACCGTCACGGCCGCGGGCGAGAAGCTGCGGGACGACGGAGGGAACTTCATGGGCGGCCTCGAGCTGAGGTTCACCGTGACCTTTCCCGAGGGCGAGGAGGGTGACCGGGCCCGCGAGCGGCTGCCGGAGGCCGTGAAGCGCTCCCACGACCGGCTCTGCACGGTCAGCCGCACGGTGGAGCTGGGAACGCCGATCGACACCCGCCTGGCGGAGCCGGGTCAGCCCTCCGACGGGTCCTAGCCGACCCTGTCGCGGGCGGCGACGAACGCCGCGACGCACGCACGGACGTCGCCCTCGGAGTGCGCGGCGGACAGCTGCACCCGGATCCGGGCCCTGCCCTGCGGCACGACGGGGTAGGAGAAGGCGATGACGTAGACGCCCTCGGCGAGCATGGCGTCGGCGGTCTCCGCCGCGCGCCGGGCGCCATCCTCACCGGGGAACATCACCGGGGTGATCGGGTGCGAGCCGGGCAGCAGCTCGAACCCTTCGGCAGTCATCAGCTCGCGGAAGAGCGCGGTGTTGCCCTGAAGGGTCTGCCGGGCCTCGTCGGAGGTCGCCGCGATCTCCAGCGCCTTCATGGACCCGGCGGCGACCACGGGCGCCACCGCGTTGGAGAACAGGTACGGCCGCGACCGCTGGCGCAGCAGCTCGACGATCTCCTGGTGGGCGCTGACGTAGCCCCCCGACGCGCCGCCGAGGGCCTTGCCGAGGGTGCCGGTGATGATGTCGACGCGGTCCATGACGCCGAAGTGCTCCGGGGTCCCGCGGCCACCGGCGCCGACGAAGCCCACCGCGTGCGAGTCGTCGACCATCACCAGCGCCCCGTGCCTCTCGGCGAGGTCGCAGATCTGGTCGAGCGGCGCGAGGTAGCCGTCCATCGAGAAGACCCCGTCGGTGACGACGACCTTGCGCCGGGCGCCGGCCGCGTCGGCAGCCTCGAGCTGGGCTTCGAGGTCGGCCATGTCGGCGTTCCGGTAGCGGTACCGCGCGGCCTTGGAGAGCCGGATGCCGTCGATGAGGGAGGCGTGGTTCAGCTCATCGGAGATGATGGCGTCCTCGGTGCCGAAGAGCACCTCGAAGACCCCTCCGTTGGCGTCGAAGCAGGACGAGTAGAGGATCGTGTCCTGCATCTGCAGGAACTGCGAGATCGCCTGCTCGAGGCGCTTGTGCAGCGTCTGCGTGCCGCAGATGAACCGCACGCTCGCCATGCCGAAGCCCCACTCGTCCAGGGCGGCCCGGGCGGCGGCGACGACGTCCGGGTGGTCGGCGAGCCCGAGGTAGTTGTTGGCGCAGAAGTTGATCGCCTCGGCCTTGGCCGTCGTGATGTGCGCGTTCTGCGGCGAGGTGAGCTCCCGCTCGTCCTTGTAGAGCCCTGCAGCCCGGATCTCCTCGAGGGTGGCCCGGATCTCGTCCTTGACGGCGCCGTACATGCGATCAGTCCTCAGCGGTGGTGGGTGGTGGGGGAGGGGTGTGCGGAGGGGGAGCGGCCCGTGGCAGCCCGGTCAGCTCCAGTCCATGACGACCTTCCCGCACTGCCCCGAACGGGCGGCGGCGAAGGCGTCCTGCCACTGCTCGGCGGGGAAGCGGTGCGTGATGACCGCTGCGACCCGCTCGCGCAGCAGGGACGAGGTCTGGAGCATCGAGCTCATGGCGTACCAGGTGTCGTACATCTCGCGGCCGTAGATGCCCTTGATGGTGATCATGTGCGTGATCACCCGGCCCCAGTCGATGGGGAAGGCGTCCTGGGGGAGCCCCAGCATCGCCACCCGGCCGCCGTGGTTCATGTTGGCGAGCATGTCCTCGACCGCCGAGGGCACGCCGGACATCTCCAGGCCGATGTCGAAGCCCTCCTTCATCCCGAGCTCGGCCATCGCCGAGCGGAGATCGCTGCGCTGGGCGTTGACGACCAGGTCGGCGCCGGCGTTCTTGGCGAGGTCGAGGCGGTAGTCGCTGATGTCGGTGACCACGACGTGGCGCGCGCCGACGTGGCGCGCGATGGCGGCCGCCATCACCCCGATGGGGCCGGCGCCGGTGATGACGACGTCCTCCCCGGCCATCGGGAACGACAGCGCGGTGTGCGTCGCGTTGCCGAGCGGGTCGAACACCGCCCCGAGGTCGGGGTCGAGGTCGTCGGGCTGGATCCACACGTTGCTCGCCGGGATCACGACGTAGTCGGCGAACGCCCCGTCACGGTTGACCCCGACACCCTTGGTGTGGATGCAGACGTGCCGCCGGCCGGCACGGCAGTTGCGGCAGGTGCCGCACACGATGTGCCCCTCGCCGGAGGCCCGCTGGCCGACCGTCACGCTGGTGACGTCCTCGCCCACCTCGACGACCTCGCCGTAGAACTCGTGTCCGATCACCATCGGTGGGTGCACCGTGGAGGCGGCCCAGTCGTCCCACTGCTCGAGGTGCAGGTCGGTTCCGCACAGCCCCGCGCGCAGGACGCGGATCTTCACGTCGGCGGGCCCCACGGCTGGTTCCGGGACGTCGGTCAGCTCGAGGCCGGGGCCGGCGGTGGTCTTCACGAGTGCGCGCACGCGCCCAACATAGTGGGCGCAGCGAGGCGGGCATCCCGCACGGGGCCGCCGCACGGAATACAGTCACGTCCATGGCGAGGTACTTCGACGTCCACCCGGTCGACCCGCAGCCGCGCGCCATCAGCCAGGCGGTGCAGATCCTCCGCGACGGCGGCCTGGTGGCCTACCCGACCGACTCCTGCTTCGCCCTCGGCTGCGCCCTCGGCAACCAGGACGGGAAGGACCGCATCCTGCGCATCCGCCACCTCGACGACCGCCACGACTTCACGCTCGTGTGCAAGGACTTCGCGCAGCTCGGGCAGATGGTCCACCTCGACAACGCGGTGTTCCGCGCGGTGAAGGCGGCCACGCCCGGGCAGTACACCTTCATCCTCCCGGCCACCAAGGAGGTGCCGCGCCGGCTGCTGCACCCGAAGAAGAAGACCGTCGGGGTGCGCATCCCCGACCACCGGGTGGTGCAGGCGCTGCTCGCCGAGCTCGGCGAGCCGATCCTGTCGAGCACCCTGCTGATGCCCGGCGACGCGGAGCCCATGACCCAGGGCTGGGAGATCAAGGAGCGCCTCGACCACCTCGTCGACGCCGTGATCGACTCGGGGGAGTGCGGCCTCGAGCCCACGACGGTCGTCGACTTCTCCAGCGGCGTGCCCGAGGTGGTGCGCCGCGGCGCGGGGGACCCGACCCCCTTCGAGTGAGCCGTGTGCCGCGTGGCGGGCGACGGGGTCGCCAGCCGGGCACCCCGCGGGGCCGAGGACGTCACCGCGCCACGCGCTCGGCGGCGCTGGGAGGGTGCACGCGGGCTGCGAGGGCGAGTGCGTCGTGGGGCGCGTGGCCCCTGGCGTCGTTGTCGAAGTAGACGAACACGTCGGTGCCGCCGGCCGCCCAGGCACGGCACTGCTCCGCCCAGCGGTCGAGGGCCCGGCCGCTGTAGCCGCTGGCGTAGAGCTCGGTGTCGCCGTGCAGCCGGACGTAGTGGAAGTCGGCGCTCCCGTCGCCCATGCGCGGCCAGCGGCCCGCGCTGTCGGCCAGGACCATCGCGACCCCGTGGTCGGCCAGCAGCCGGCGAGCCTCAGGGGTGTCGAAGCTCGCGTGGCGCGGCTCCAGGGCGTGCCGCAGTGGCTGGTCCGTCTCGGCAGAGGTCAGTGCCCGGTCCTCGGCGAGCTTGTCGTCGTGGTGCCCAGCGAGCTCGGCCGCCTGAGCCGTGGTGCGGGGGAGGAGCGCGAAGAACCGCTCGAGACGCACGGCGTCGAACGGCAGGCTCGCGGGCAGCTGCCACAGCACCGGGCCCAGGGTCGGGCCGAGGGCCAGCACCCCGGAGGCGAAGAAGTTCGCCAGGGGAGTCTCCACGCCCTCCAGGCGCTTCATGTGCGTGATGAACCGACCGCCCTTGACGGCGAAGACGAAGCCCTCGGGCACGGCCGCCCGCCACGCGGCATACGAGCTGGGCCTCTGGAGCGAGTAGAAGGAGCCGTTGATCTCGACGGTGTCCATCCGCTCCGCGACGTAGGCCAGCTCGTCCGCGTGGCGCAGGCCCTCGGGGTAGAAGTCGCCACGCCACGCGGGGTAGCGCCACCCCGAGATGCCGACCCTGACACGGCCCATGGACCGAGCCTAGGCCGTGCGGGCCGCCACGCGCCGTGGCCGAGAGTGCGCTTGAATCGCCTCATGGCCTCCGGCATCGAGTCCGCACGCGACGCGGCACGGATTCAGCTGCGCACCATGCCGCCGGCGGAGCAGGAGCTCTTCGACCTGCGGCTGGAGCGTTGGTGGGAGGACCTCGTGGCCGGACTGGCCGCCGTGTACCCGGACCACGACACCCCGGCGCTCGCGGTCCGGCTCGTGGAACGGGCCGCGACGGCGTACCGGGAGCGTGACCCCGACCTGCGGCGGCTCGACCAGCAGCGGGTGCTGCGCCCGGACTGGCTCCAGCGGCCCGAGATGTTCGGATATGCCTGCTACACAGACAGATTCGCCGGCACACTTGCACAGATCCCCGACCACCTGGACTACCTCGAGGAGCTCGGGGTCACCTACCTCCACCTCATGCCGCTGCTCCAGCCCCGGGAGGGCGACAACGACGGCGGCTATGCCGTGCAGGACTACCGGACGGTGCACCCCGACCTCGGCACGGTGGGGGACCTGCGCGACCTGACGCGCCGGCTGCGCTCGCACGGGATCTCCCTGGTGCTCGACCTGGTGCTCAACCACGTCGCGCGCGAGCACGAATGGGCGGCGCGCGCGAGGGCGGGGGAGGAGCGGTACCGGGAGTACTTCTACGTCTACCCGGACCGGGAGATGCCGGACGCCTACGAGCAGACCCTCCCCGAAGTCTTCCCCGACTTCGCGCCCGGCAGCTTCACCTTCGACGCGGAGCTCGGGGGCTGGGTCTGGACGACGTTCAACGAGTGGCAGTGGGACGTCAACTGGGCGAACCCGGAGGTGCTGGTCGAGTACTCCGACATCGTCCTGTTCCTCGCCAACCTCGGGGTGGAGGTGTTGCGCCTGGACGCGATCGCCTTCACGTGGAAGCGCCTCGGCACCAGCTGCCAGAACCAGCCCGAGGTGCACGCCCTGACCCAGGCCCTGCGCGCCGTCACCCGAATCGCCTGTCCCGCAACGGTTTTCAAGGCCGAGGCCATCGTCGGGCCGCGCGACCTGGTGCAGTACCTCGGGACGGGGGAGCATGCCGGGCGGCTCAGCGAGCTCGCGTACCACAACAGCCTCATGGTGCAGGTGTGGTCGATGCTCGCTGCCGGGAACGTCGTGCTCGCCCGGCACGCCCTCTCGGCGCTCCCGCCGACGCCGCCCTCGGGCACGTGGATCTGCTACGTCCGGTGTCACGACGACATCGGCTGGGCCATCGACGACGAGGACGCACGCGCCGTGGGCCTCGACGGCTTCGCCCATCGCCGGTTCCTCTCGGACTGGTACGCGGGGGAGTTCCCGGCGTCGTGGGCCCGGGGCCTGGTGTTCCAGCACAACCCGGCGACGGGGGACAAGCGCATCAGCGGCACCGCCGCGTCGCTGACCGGCCTGGCTGACGCGGTCAGTGTCCGCGGTGAGAACACCGCGCTGGCGCGCCTTTTCCTGGCGCACGCGGTCGTGGCCGGCTGGGGCGGCATACCGGTGGTGTGGAGCGGCGACGAGCTCGCGCTGCCGAACGACCCCGACTGGGCGGCCGAGCCCGGGCACGAGGGGGACAACCGGTGGGCCCACCGGCCCCGGCTCGACTGGGACACGGCCGCGAGGCGCGGCGACCTGCGGACGGTGCCGGCGCGGGTGTTCCAGGGACTGGCACACCTCGCGCGGGTCCGAGGCGCCCTGCCGCAGCTGCACGCGGCCGCCGTGACCCACGTGTTGCCGCACACCGACGACGGGGTCCTCGCGGTGGTCCGCCAACACCCGAGCGGCCCGATGGTCTGTGTCTACAACGTCACCGACACCTGGCGGCCGTTCGCGTTCGCCGAGTTCGCCGCGGCCGGGATCGGCGCACCCCACAACGCCCTCGGCGGTCACGACGTCTACGGCGGCGCCGACGGCCAGGTGCTGCTGAGCCCGTATGCCGCGTGGTGGGTCGTGGAGGCGGGCACCGTGAGAAGCCTGCCGGTTCCGGGGGGCGCAGCGGAGGGCGGTGGCGGGTAGGCATGGCCGTGCTGACTCCGCACACACCCGAGGAGTTCTTCGCCGGCCACGAGGACGGCCTGGCGGTGTACCGCTCGGTCACGGCGGCGGTCGCGGCGCTGGGGGACTACGAGGAGCGGGTGTCGCGCAGCCAGATCGCCCTGCGCCACGGCCGGAGCTTCGCGTTCGTGTGGCGGCCCGGGCAGTACCTGCGCTCCGAGGTGCCGGCGGTGCTGTCGATCGCCCTGCGGCGGCGGGTCGAGTCGCCACGGATCAAGGAGGTCGTGCGGCCCGCGCCGCGCGTCTGGATGCACCACCTCGAGATGCGCAGCCCCGGAGAGGTCGACGACCAGGTGGCGCAGTGGCTGGCCGAGGCCTACCTGGACCAGGCTCCCGACCCGGAGCAGCAGCGAGACCAGGCGGGCCAGGCGGAGGGCCAGGAGCCGGGCCCCACGGACCGAGGGGAGTCGTGAGCGAGATCCCGCCATCGGTGAATTGACATAATGTGGATTATCGGCGAAATCGATACTCTTCCGCGCCATGCTGGTCTGGACATCGAAGACCGACTCACGAAGGCTGACGCCATGCGAAAACTCACCTTCGGCATGAACCTGAGCGTGGACGGCTACATCGCCGGGCCGGGCGACGACATCGGCTGGAGCGTGCCGAGCGACGAGCTGTTCCAGTGGTGGTCCGACCGGGTCGGGGCGACGGGCCTGGCGCTGTACGGGCGCAAGCTGTGGGAGACGATGAGCTCCCACTGGCCGACCGCCGACCAACAGCCCGGCGTCACCCCGGCGGAGATCGAGTTCGCCCGCCGCTGGCGGGACATGCCGAAGGTGGTGTTCTCCTCGACGACCAGCACGGTCGACTGGAACACCCGCCTGGTCACCGGCGACGCGGTCACCGAGATCACCCGGCTCAAGGCCGAGGACGGCGGCCCCATGGACATCGGTGGCGCCACGCTCGCCGCGGCGGCCATGCGGGCCGGGCTGATCGACGAGTACGTGTTGGCCACCGCACCGGTCTTGGTGGGCAGGGGCACGCCGTTCTTCACGGCCCTGGACAACTGGGTGAACCTGAACCTGGTGGAGACCCGGACGTTTCCCGATGGCGTGGTCCTCACCAGGTACGAGACCAGGCGCTGAGTTCCGCGGCCGTCCTGGGCTTCACCGTGCCCAGACCGGGCTGACACGGACCTGCAGCGCCCTACACCGCGCCGATCGCGCCGGTCAGCAGGGCGCACGCCTCGTCGAGCGAGTCGGCGCGACGCACGGTGACGTTCCCGGACGGCGGCTCCGGGAGCTCAGCCGGCCAACCCGGACCGCCGATCACCAGTGTCGTCGCGCGTTCGGCTGCCACCAGTGTCCGCCACAGCGGGTCCTTCGTCGGCCGGCTGATCGAGGCCCACAGGAAGACCACCGGAGGCGAGGTGCGCCCGAGCAGGTCCAGCAACGCCTCGACGGGCACCCGCGGGCCCAGGAAGACGCAGCCGACGCCCTGCAGCGACAGCTCGGCCTCGATCGCGACGAGCGGCAGGTAGTGCTGCTCCTCGTCGGCGCTGGCGAGCACCACCCGACGCCGCCCCGCAACCCGCGACCGGTTCGACTGGGTCAGCGCGCGCAGCTCGTTCACCAGCAGCTCGCTGGCGAGGTGCTCGGAGTCGACGCCCATGGAGCCGTCCCTCCAGCGCTCGCCGATGCGCCGCAGGGCTGGGGCCAGCACGGCCGTCCAGGCGCTGACGAGATCGCTCTCGCGGGTCACCCGCTGGTAGACCCGGGCCAGCCCGTCGGCGTCCAGCTCCGCAGCCGACGAGACGATCGCCTCGATGGTGCTCTCCGCAGCATGCTGGGCCACGGCGCTGGCACCGGGCCCCGGACCGAGCGCCGAGGCCAGCGCGGGCGCGTCGATCGACGTCGCCACCCGAGCGGCGGTGCTGGCCGGCACGCCACGACCCGTGAGCTGGGCCATGAGGCGCACCCTCTGGATGTCGACCTCGTCGTAGCGACGATGGCCCCCCTCGGTGCGCTGCGAGGGGCCGATGCCGTAACGCCGGTCCCAGGTGCGCAGCGTCGACGGGGTGAGGTCGAGCCGCTCGGCCACGGCCCCCACGCTCCACGCGAGGAGGTCGACGGCCTCGGTCGGCGCGCTGCCGTGCGGCGGCGGAACGGCCTCCATGGCGGCTGTGGAACCCCCCGGTGCCGCCGTGCCCGGGGTCGTCGTCGAGATGTGCTGGGTGTCTGCCACGTGACTCTCCCTTCGCACCCCCGACTGGACAACGGCTTCTGAACAGAGCATAAACCTGTTCAACGAGGCTTGCCCTTTGAACAAGTTTATGAATAGGTTGTGAAGCAGTTCGCCACCGATCCCCGTGACGACGAGCCCACATGAAGAGCCGCATGAAGAGAAGGAACGTCATGGCCAGCACCAAGCGTCTTCCGATGCCCCTGCTCGACAGCTACGAGTGGCAGTACCAGGGCGCCTGCAACGAGGCAGACCCCGAGACCTTCTTCTCCCCCCAGGCCGAGCGGGGCGCGCGCCGTCGGCAGCGTGAGGCCGCCGCCAAGGCGTTCTGCGAGCGCTGCCCCGTGGTGCGGCAGTGCCTCGACCACGCTCTCGCGGTGCGCGAGTCGCACGGCGTGTGGGGCGGCCTGAACACCGACGAGCGCCGGGCCCTGATCGGCGGCCAGATCGCCAGCTGAGCCGGAAGCCGCGCCGGGCGGGCGACGGGTCACCGTCAGCCCGCCCGGCGTGTCCGGCGAACCGCCCGGGCGTCCACCTCGTACCGGCTCGCCGGGCCGCCGCCGGTGCGGAAGAACCGTCGGCGCAGCGCCCCACTCACCTCGGCATGGTCGCCGGCGCGCAGCCGGCGCCCACTGGACTTGGCACGTCCGGCCCAGCAGGCGATGTCGATGGTGTCGACACTCGCGCCGCCCGGCCCGACCGCGGCGGAGTCCCTGGGCACGACCAGGCGGAACAGCACCACCGTGTCGCCACTGGGCATCTCGCGCTCGTCCGGGTCCGCGCTCACGCGGCCCACGAGGTGCACCTCGTTCGCCCACTCCCCCGCAGCCTGCTGCTCCGTCGCCATCCTGGTCTCCTGGCCGTCGTCCGCCGATATGCGCACACCGAGGGCGCTGCCCCGAGTGTCGCGGTGAGGGAGGGCGCGTGACCGAGCCGGCCTCCGCCTGTGGACGCCGGGGCCGCACCCCACCGCCCTGTGGAGTGATCGGCGGGAGCGATGCGGCCATGGGGCCATGGGATCCGTCATCCACCTGTCGGCCCGGCACGGGACTGGAAGACTGGACCGGTGACCACCCCGCTCGTGCTGCGCCCCATCGAGGACGACGACGTTCCCCTCGTCCTGCGGCTCAACGAGCGCAACGTCGACCTGCTGGCACCCATGGACCGCCAGCGTCTCGGGCAGCTGGTCGCCTGGGCGCGGCGGGCCGAC
This sequence comes from Pedococcus sp., assembly GCF_036554925.1. Classification (NCBI taxonomy): domain Bacteria; kingdom Bacillati; phylum Actinomycetota; class Actinomycetes; order Micrococcales; family Intrasporangiaceae; genus Pedococcus; species Pedococcus sp. The sequence continues at coordinate 43,943 of NZ_DATBMI010000062.1, read as the reverse complement.
GTCATCGATGTCGACGGAGCAGCAGCCGGCTTCGTCATCACCTTCGGGCCGGGCACCGGCTACGACTCGCCCAACTACCAGTGGTTCTCGGACCTCTACGGAGCCCACTTCCACTACCTCGACCGGATCGTGCTCGACGACCGGTTCCGCCGCCTCGGCCTGGGGACGGCTGTCTACGACCAGCTCGAGCGTGAGGCGGCGCCGGCGGGCCGGCTGGCCCTGGAGGTGAACATCGAACCGCCGAACCCTGCCTCGCTCGCGTTCCACGCGGGCCGCGGGTACGTCGAGGTGGGCCGGCTCGGCCAGCCGGGCAAGACCGTCGCACTGCTGGCCAAGGACCTGACCCCTCCCCTGGCCCGTTCGGGGGATTCGCCGGCGTGAGGCGTCGCTTTACCATTTCTTGACATTCGTGGGCGGGCCGGGCTCGCCCCTCGGCGAGCGGGCACCAGAGCTCCCGCCGAGTCCAGAGGACACAGGGGTACGCCACAGTGGGTTCGACCAGAGGGCTGGGCGCGGCGGTGTGCGCGGCGCTCGCAGCGGGGCTGTGGCTGGGTCAGCCCACCGCCCAGGCCACCCCCTCGCCGACCCCCTCCCCCAGCCCCGCGTCGTCCATGAGCGCGCCGGCCACCAGCACTCCGGCCACGGAGACCGCGCACCCGGAGCACACCCTGAGCCCCGGTGAGCTCGCCGCGCAGATCGCGGAGGCGGAGAGACTGCGCGACAACCTGCTCGGGACGAGCTCGCAGATCGGCGCCGCCACGACCCGGCTCGAGCGCCTGGCCCGCCAGGCGAACACCCTGCTGCAGGAGTACGCCACCGCCCGGGACGCCGAGCGACGCGCTCGGGCCGAGGCCGACCGCAACGTCGCCCTCTTCGAGTCCCTCCACGCGCAGGCCTCCGACGACCGACGGGCCATCGGCCAGTGGGCCTTCGACGCCTACTCCGGCGGGGGCTCCCTCGCCGAGATGACCGCGATGCTCGACTCACTCAACACACCAGCGGCCGAGGCGATCGACCCCCTGGCCGCCCTCGCGTACATCAGCGAGCAGCGCGTCCACGCGCTCGAGCGGGTCCAGGGCCTGGCCGCCGAACAGCAGGAGGCGGCAGTCAAGGCCATCGACGCCCGCGCGGCGGCGACCGCGGCCGCCGCCCAGGCCGCCGCCGCGAAACGGCAGCTCGACGCCATCATCGTTCGCCAGAAGCAGGAGCTGGAGGCCACCCGTGCCCTCTATGCGGCACAGGTCGCCAAGGTGGGCCCGATCTCCGGGATCCTGCTCGGCTCGGAGGACCCCCGCGCCGTGGAGACGACCCGCGAGCTGCGCAAGGCGCTGAAGGTGCCCGAGCTCTTCGCCGACCCCTCGGGCAAGGCATGCTCGGGCGACGAGCGGGAGTACCCCAACGGCGCCATCCCGGCCAGGGCGCTGTGCCCGCTCAGCGGTGCGCCGGGCGAGTCGCTGCGCCCTGGTGCGGCGGCGGCCTTCAACGCCATGAGCGCCGCCTACGAGCGGGACACCGGCTCCCCCATCTGCGTCACCGACAGCTACCGCTCACTGGCCGAGCAGGTCGCCGTCAAGGCCGAGAAGGGCACGTGGGCCGCGACGCCCGGCACCAGCGAGCACGGCCGCGGCCTGGCCGTGGACCTGTGCGGCGGAATCAACAGCTTCGCGACGGGTGCACACCTGTGGATGCGCCAGAACGCCCCTCTCTACGGCTGGTTCCACCCCAGCTGGGCACAGGCGGGCGGATCCCTTCCGGAGCCGTGGCACTGGGAGTACGCCGGCTGAGCCTGCCCCGGGCGGCCGACCAGGGACACGCTGGAGGTTGGGCTCGGATACCCATGGCCCGCGGTGCGCGCTGTGCCACGCTGCAGCCATGACATCTGAGGTCGCCGCCCCGGCGGACAGCGACGCGCAGAACGCGCGCTTCCGCAGGTCCTGGTACTGGTACGACTGGGCCAACTCGGCGTACGTCACCACGACCGCCACCGTCCTGCTCGGGCCCTACCTCACGGCGGTGGCCAAGGAGGACGCCTGCCCCGACCTCGCCGAGGGCGCGAAGTGCCTGACCAACCTCAGCGTGCTCGGCGTCCCGGTCGACCCCGGATCGCTCGTGCCGTACACCGTCACGGCTGCCACCATCCTGTCCGCGATCGTGCTGATCTTCGTGGGAGCCATCGCCGACCGCTCGCCCCGCCCCGCCCGCCTCCTCGGCGGCTTCGCCTGGGTCGGCGCAGCCGCGGCTTCGCTGATGTTCTTCCTGGTCGGCAGCAACTGGCAGCTGGGCGTCGGGCTGATGATGGTCGCGGCGGTGTGCCTGGGCTCGGCGCAGGTGGTGTACGACTCCATGCTGTGCCGTATCGCCGGCCCCGACGACCGTGATGCCGTCTCCTCGCGCGGCTGGGCGCTCGGCTACCTCGGCGGGGGCCTGCTGCTGGCCCTCAACCTCGCCCTCGTCACGCTCAGGCCGTTCGGGCTCGACACCGAGACGGCGGTCCGGGTCAGCCTGCTGTCGGCGGGGCTGTGGTGGGCGCTGTTCACGATCATCCCGGTGAAGGGGATGTGGGACCTGCGCGGCGTCGAGCGGCCCGAGGTCGCCCGCGAGGCCGGCGTCGTCGGCGGCAGCGTGCGACAGCTCTGGGACACCTTCCGCGAGCTGCGCGCCTTTCCGCAGACGATGTTGTTCCTCCTGGCCTACCTCTTCTTCAACGACGGCATCCAGACCGTGATCGGCGTCTCCAGCCTGTACGGCGCCGAGGAGCTGAGGTTCACCCAGCAGCAGCTCATCACCACGATCCTGCTGGTGCAGTTCGTCGCGTTCGGCGGCGCGCTGCTCTTCGGGCGGCTGGCCGGTCGCATCGGCGCCTGGCGCAGCGTCCTGCTGTCCCTGGTGCTGTGGACCGTCACCGTCGGGCTGGCCTTCCTCGTCCCCGAACAGGCCTTCCTGCCGTTCATCGCCCTCGGGGTCCTCATCGGCGTCGTCCTGGGCGGCAGCCAGGCGCTCAGCCGCTCGCTCTTCAGCCAGCTCATCCCGAAGAACCGGGAGGCCGAGTTCTTCAGCCTCTACCAGGCCATGGAGCGCGGCACGAGCTGGTTCGGCACCCTCACCTTCGGCCTCGTGCACCAGCTCACCCACTCCTACCGCTGGGCGATCATCGCGCTCGTCGTCTTCTTCGTGCTGGGTGGCGTCCTGCTGGCGAAGGTGGACGTCCGCAAGGGCATTCTCGACGCCGGGAACGAGCTGCCGCGGGTCGTCTGAGCGGCTCCGCCCGGCGACGGCAGGGGCCCTGACGGGGCAGTGTGAGCAAGGCCATACGCCCATCGCAGGTTGTCCGCCGAGAGCGGAACAATGCGCGAGCGGATGTCGTTGTGGCTGGTGTACCCGCCGAACCTTCCTGTCGCCGGGAACCACGTTGGAGGACCCCTCATGGCAGAACGATCCCTTCGAGGCACCCGTCTGGGTGCGCTCAGCCTGGAGACCGACGAGCACGTCGTCCCCAGTGAGCGCCAGATCACGACGTACGAGTGCCCCAACGGCCACAAGATCGAGTTGCCGTTCTCGGTCGAGGCCGAGATTCCGCCCACCTGGGAGTGCCGCTGCGGCGCCGAGGCCCGTCTCGTCGGCGGCCCGGCCCCCGAGGCCAAGCAGGTCAAGCACCAGCGCACCCACTGGGACATGCTGCTCGAGCGGCGCTCCATCCCCGAGCTGGAGGAGCTCCTCGAGGAGCGACTGACCCTGCTGCGCGAGTCACGCGGCGAGAAGCCGCGGCGCAAGCGCACCGCCTAGGTCACGGCAACGAAGGCCGCGCCCCCACCCGGGGGCGCGGCCTTCGTCATGCCCGCGGGTGGCCTTCGTCATGCCCGTGGCCGCGGGCTGGGGCAGCGCGTCCGCTGCGGCCCCGCCTGGTGACCCCCGGCGTGCGGTCAGAGGACCTCTCCCTCGATGATGTCCGGACCACCGTCGCCCCGGGGTCCACCCTGGCCACCTCGGCCGCTCCCCGGGCCGCCGAAGAACCCGCCGAGCAGCCGGCGCGCGACGACTGCCTCGAGGGCGCGCCGTGCCAGCGGCCGGGTCAGCGGCAGGATGAGGAAGAAGCCGACGATGTCGGTGAGGAAGCCGGGAGTGAGCAGCAGGGTGCCGCCGACGAGCACGAGCGCGGCGTCGGCGAGCTGGCGGCTCGGCATCCGACCGGTGTTGAGCGCCTCGACCAGCGCCGCCCAGGTGCGAGCCCCCTCGCGGCGGACCAGCCACGCCCCGAGCGCGGACTCCAGGAGCAGCAGCACGAGGGTCTGCCAGCCCCCGATGACCCTGCCGACGGCGATGATGGTCGCGATCTCGAGGATGGGCACGACCAGCAGCAGCAGGAACACGACCGTCAGCCACGGCGGCCGACGGCGCGCCCGGTGCGGGCCGCCTACAGGCGGTGCCATGTCTCCTCGCGGTGGCGCAGCGAGCGCACCTGGGTGACGCGGTGCTGCAGGCCCCACCGGGTGATCCGCTGGAGCGACTCGCGCATGATGTCGCCGCTCATCTTCGAGTCGCCGATCTCGCGCTCGACGAACGTGATCGGTACCTCCGTGACGCGCAAACCGCGGCGCACCGCCCGGTTGGTCAGGTCCACCTGGAAGCAGTACCCCTGGGAGGCGACGTCCTGCAGCCCGATCTCGCGCAGGGCGGCCGCGCGGTACGCGCGGTACCCCGCCGTCGCGTCGTTGACGCCCATGCCGAGCAGCACGCGGGTGTAGAGGTTGCCCCCGACGCTCAGCGCCTTGCGGTGGAGCGGCCAGTTGACGACGGACCCGCCGTGGACCCACCGCGACCCGATCACCAGGTCGGCGTGCTCGAGCGCGGCCAGCAGGCTCGGCAGCTGCTCGGGCTGGTGCGAGCCGTCCGCGTCCATCTCCACGATCGCGTCGTAGCCGCGCTCCAGCGCCCACGCGAACCCCGCGAGGTAGGCGGCGCCCAGGCCCTCCTTCCCCGCGCGGTGCAGGACGCGCACGGCGTCGTCGCCGGCGGCGAGGTCGTCCGCCACGTCTCCCGTGCCGTCGGGTGAGTTGTCGTCGAGCACCAGCACGTCGGCATCGGGGACCGCCGCCCGCACCCGTGCCACGACGGGCGGGAGGTTCTCTCGCTCGTTGTAGGTGGGGATGCACACCAGGACGCGGCCGATGGTCGGTCCTCCGGCTGCGGCCGACTCGGGGCGTTCAGACAACGGCTGCTTCCTCTTCTGTGCGTGGGTGGGGCACGACCCTAGCGCTCCGGGACGCCTGCCATCGCGCGGCGCCCGCGAGCAGCAGCAGCAGGAGCGCGGCGGCCCACTCGGGGGCGTCCCCGATGCGGTCGGAGACGGTGACCTCGCTGCGGACCACGGGGGTGCCGTGCGCCGCTGCCGCGGTGAAGAGGGCCGTCTTGTCCTCGACCGTGCCGTCGGGGTGGATGAACGCGCTGACGCCGACGGTGGAGACGTGCACGACCGACCGGCCGTGCTCGATCGCCCGGATCCGCGAGATGGCGAACTGCTGCTCCGACTCGGCCGTGTAGCCGAACGTGGCGTTGTTCGTCTGCACCACCAGGAGGTTGTCGCGCCGCCCGGGCTGCAGCGTCGCCTCGCGCATCAGGTCGTCGTAGGCGACCTCGAAGCAGATGGTCGGAACCGCCCAGTAGGACGCCGCCCCCGCCACCGGGACCTCGAAGGCGGCGGGCGCCTCCCCCGCGGCGAAGTCCGAGCTGACCAGGTCCACCTTGTCGCTGAGCAGGCGGAAGAACGAGCGGAACGGGATGTACTCGGCGAAGGGCACCGGGTGCTGCTTGACGTACCGCTCGGGCTCCCCTCCCCCGGGTCGGTAGAACAGGCTGACGTTGGAGATCCGCGGGGCGGGCTCGCGCAGGACCGCCCCGACGAGCACCGGGGCCCCGGCTGCGTCGACGGCTCGGCGGATGGCCGCGCCCGCGTCGTCGTTGCGCAACGGGTCGATGTCCGAGGAGTTCTCCGGCCAGACGACCAGGCTGGGCGGCCTCGTCAGCCCGGCCGTCCCGCGCAGGGTCTGCTCGACGTGGTTGTCGAGGACCCTGCGCCGCTCGGCGTTGAAGTCCAGCCCCGGGCGCGGCACGTTGCCCTGCACGAACAGCACGTCGACCGGGCGCCCGTCCGTGGGGGGCGTGAGGGCCACCGCCGCGGCCGCCGGGAGCACGGCGGCCGCGCCCACCGCGACGGCCAGCCCGTATGCCGCGCGGCCGGCACCCTTCGCACCGACCCGTTCCCTGCCGACCCGTTCCGTGCCGACCCGTTCCGTGCCGACCGGCCCCAGGTCGCCCGCGCGGGCGCGGCGGCGGTGCCAGAGCGCGGCGATGCCCGCGTGGAGCGCGGCTCCCAGCGCGGCGACGGCGAAGGTGATCCCCGGCGCCCCGGCATACGCGGCCAGGTTGGCCAGCGGGCTGTCCGCCTGGCTGAAGGCGAGGCGGGCCCACGGGAACCCGCCGAAGGGCGTGTGCGAGCGTGCCGTCTCCTGCAGGACCCAGACGACGGGCACGGCGGCATACACCAGGGGCTGCAGCCGGGTGCCGAGGAGGGGGTGCTGCACGGCGGCGGTCACCGCGGCCATGGCCGCCAGGTAGAGCGCCTGCAGCACGCAGAGGGCGACCCAGGGCAGGGCACCGACGTAGATCCCCGACCAGGACAGCGTCGGGAGGAAGAAGGCCAGACCGGTCAGGAGTCCCAGGCCCGCCGCCAGTCGCCAGGTGGCGCCCAGCACGGCGGCAGACAGCGCCGCCACGGCGACGGGTGCGAGCCACCACTGGTCGTGGGTGGGGAAGGCCCACGCCAGCACAAGCCCGGAGGCGACGGCCAGGCCGGCGCGGCGGAGGGCGGGGACCCGCGCCGGTGAGGGGCGTCGGATCGAGGGCGCGGGCACAGGGCCACGCTATGACACAGCACGGCCCGCGCTGCCGTTGGGACCAGCCGGTCGCCGATCGGGTATCGGCGGCAGGCTGTTGTCTACTGAGCGCGCGGGCCATGCCGGCGTCCATCTCCGCGAGGCGGGTGGCGCAGCAGAGGGGTCGAGTCCAGCGACTGGCTCAGCGGTGGCTGCGCGCGCTAGCCACCGAATGCCGCTGTCTCTACCCCTGCTCCTGCGGTCCCCCGTCTGCGGAACTCCGTGGACGACCGTGGGCAAACATACAACCGCCCGGTCGAGCGGTGTCAACCCGTCGTTCACCTGCGGCGACGGCCATCCGCGCAGGTCAGACCCCTGTGCGAAACCCGTTGTGGCGCAGAGATTCCGGGCCACGTCGGCGTGTCGTCGTCGACACGCCGGTGCAGCCCGTCCCACCTCATCCGTTCACCCGATGGACGTCGGCGGAACCACCACGACGCCCCTCGCCGTGGTGGCCACCACGGGGGGCTCGAGAATGTCGGCGGCAGACTCGCCGCGCCCCGGCGCCCCTCGTCCGACAACCCGCACCTCGAACTCCATCTCGCGGCTGCGCGAGCCGACGCGCACCAGGCGGGCCTCGACCTCGATGACGTCTCCGGCGCGCACCGGCGCGCGGAACTGCACGTCGGAGTAGGAGGCGAAGAGGCCCTCGTCGCCGTCCGTGCGGATGCACATCTCGGTGGCGACGTCGCCGAAGGCAGCGAGGGAGTAGGCACCGTCGACGAGGTTGCCGGCGTAGTGGGCGTGGCTGTAGGGCACGTAGCGGCGGTGTACGACGCTGAGGCCGACCTCGGGCTGGCTCGAGCGGGTCATCGGCTGCTCTCCTTGCTGGCGACGAGGGCGTGGACGAGGTAGCTCGCGACCTCGCCGGGCGTGGTGCCGCGGCCGAAGATGCGGTCGACGCCGAGGCGCGGCGCGGAACCCTCCTCGAAGCGGGGGCCACCGGCGATCAGGAGGGGGACCTTCCCAGCGGGGTAGGCCTCCCGGAAGGCCGCGGACATCGTGGAGGTGTTGTGGATGTGGGCGTCCTTCTGGGTGACGACCTGGCTGACGAGCACCGCGTCGGCCTTCTCCTCGCGGGCCCGGGCGACCAGCTCGGGGACCAGCACCTGGGCCCCGAGGTTCACCACCTTGATCTCGCGGTAGTACTCCAGACCCTTCTCACCGGCGAAGCCCTTGATGTTCAGGATCGCGTCGATCCCGACGGTGTGGGCGTCCGTGCCGATGCAGGCGCCCACCACCACGAGCTTGCGCCGCAGCCGCGTCTTGATGGCCCGGTTGACCTCCTTCGGGCTCAGGAGCGGGAACTCGCGCTCGACGACCTCGACCTTCCGCAGGTCGACGAGGTGGTGCACGCTGCCGTAGACGACGAAGAAGGTGTAGCCGTCGCCGATGGGCTTGGCGTGGACCAGCAGGGCCGGGTCCAGGCCCATCTTGGCGGCCAGCTGCAGGGCGGCGCCCTCGGCGCGCTTGTCGTGCGGCAGCGGGAGGGTGAAGGACAGCTGCACCATGCCGTCGCCGGTGGTGTCGCCGTAGGGGCGGATGAGGTCGGGCTGCACGCGCTCCGTGGCGGTCATCGGGTCTCCCCCGCCTCGAGCAGGGTGATCGCCGGGTTGTCGTAGCCCTGGGCCCGGCGCACGACACCGTCGAGGCCCTTGCCCCTGCTCGCGGGCCGCTTCATCAGCCCGAACGTGCCGTCGGCGATCGCCGCGAGCAGTGGGGGGTCCCCGGCGGCGTCGCTGTCGTGCACGATCGCCTCGAGCAGGTCGACGGCCTCGCCGAGGACCTGCCGGGCCCGGGTCTGGATGAACCCGTCACGCGGCGGGTGGAAGTCCTCGGTGAGCCCACCTGCGGCGCCGAGGACGTACCTGACGTTCTGAAGGGCGAGGTCACGGTCGGACAGGAACGGCGTCACCACGGCCTCGGTCATCATGCCCACGAGCAGGATCCCCTGCCCGGTCATGGCGCCGGCCAGGTTGAAGAAGCCGTCGAGCAGGTGCCCGCGGAAGACGTCCCCTGTCATGTGCTTGGTCGGTGGCATCCACTTCAGCGGGGCGTCCGGGAAGAGCTGGCGGGCGAGCAGCGCGTGGGCGAGCTCCATCCGGAAGGAGTCGGGCAGGTCCGGGTTGATCTCGAACGCGTGGCCGAGGCCGAGCTGCCAGTCCTGCAGCCCCGCCTCCTTGGCGAAGTACTCGTTGAGGAGCTGGCTCACGGTGACCGTGTGGGCTGCCTCCACCGCGTCCGCCGTCGTGAGGTAGTTGTCCTCGCCCGTGTTGATGATGATCCCGGCCCTGGCGTGGATCTGGCGGCTGAAGCGCTGGTCGACGAACGTGCGCACCGGGTTGATGTCGCGGAAGAGGATGCCGTACATCGAGTCGTTGAGCATCATGTCGAGCCGCTCGAGGCCGGCCAGCGTCGCGATCTCCGGCATGCAGAGGCCGGACGCGTAGTTGGTCAGGCGGATGTACCGGCCGAGCTCCTTGGAGGTCTCGTCCAGCGCGGCCCGCATGAGACGGACGTTCTCCTGGGTGGCGTACGTGCCGGCGTAGCCCTCGCGCGTCGCGCCCTCGGGCACGTAGTCGAGCAGCGACTGCCCGGTCGAGCGGATGACCGCGATGATGTCGGCGCCCTCGCGGGCCGCAGCCTGCGCCTGCGGGATGTCCTCGTGGATGTCGCCGGTGGCGACGATCAGGTAGATCCACGGACGCTGCTTCGGGTCGCCGTGGCGCTTCACCAGCCGCTCGCGCGTGGCCCGCTGCCGGTCGATGGTCCGGATACCGCGCGCGACCTCCCGCCGCGCCGCGGACTGGGCGCGGGCAGCCTCGCGGCCTTCGGGCAGGCGGAACGAGACCGACCCGCTCGACGACTTCTGGGCCAGGGTGAGGAGGTCCTCGGCCTCCCCTCGGCGCAGGGCGTCGAAGACCGGAGTGGTCACGCCGTGCTCGAGGCCGACCTCCTCGCGGACCGCGTCGACGAGGTGGTTCACCCACGGCACGCGCTCGTGGTCGGCGCCGGCGAGTCCGGCCAGCCGGAGCGTGGCCCGCTCGACGGACACGGTGGTGTGGCTCTGGGCCAGCTTCACGACCGGCCGGCCTGCCTGCCGGGCGAGGGTCCGGGCGCGGCGGACGACAGTGGGATCGAGGTCGAGCAGCGGTTTCACTCTTGCAGACACTCCGCGAGATTAGCAGTGACAGCAGAGGATTTGCGGTCGCGGGCCCTCCGCACCGCAAGATCCTCTCTAGTGCCCTGTGGTCGGGACGAGAGCCCCTGCGTCGAAGACGGTACGGCCCCGGACCACGGTGCGCAGGGCCCGCGGCGCGGGGGCGCCGGGGCTGAGGTCGGGCAGGCCGGGGGTCCCCGAGCGCGGGTCGGTGCTCCAGGTCTGGATCCGGTCGTCGGGGGCCTGCACGACGAGGTCACCGACCTCCCAGACGGCGAACGTCGCGGGCAGCCCGAGGTCGAGGTAGCCGCGGTCGTCGAGGCCGGCCGCACGCCACCCGCCCCGCGTGTGGGCCAGGAAGGCCGACCGGGCGGAGACACGCTGCTCGGCCACGTGGTGGTTCACGCACGCCCGCACCGCCTCCCAGGGCGCGAACGGCGTCACCGGGGAGTCGGAGCCGAGCGCGACGCTCATGCCCTCGGCGAGCATCGACGCGAACGGGTTCATGCCGGCCACCCGCTCCCGGCCCAGCCGAGCGGCATACATGCCGTCTCCCCCACCCCAGTGGGCGTCGAAGGCGGGCTGGACACTGGCGGTCACGCCGAGGGCCACGAGCCGACGGATGCCGTCGGCGTCGATCATCTCGAGGTGCTCCAGGCGGTGCCGGGCGCGCCGGACGACGTCGGCGCCCACGAGCGCAGCAGCGGCCTCGATGCCCTCGACGACCGTCTCGACGCCGGCGTCGCCGATGACGTGGAACCCACCCTGCACGCCGGCGAGCGAGCACGCCGCGATGTGGTCGCGGACCTGCTCCACGGTCAGGTAGCCGTTCCCCCGGTGGCCGGGTGCGTCGGCGTACGGCTCCCGCAGGTGGGCCGTACGGGAGCCGATCGATCCGTCGACGTTGAGGTCACCGGCCAGCCCACGGGCGCCGTGCAGGCGGGCCGCCTCGCGCGCCTCCTGCTCGGTGGCGACCAGCTGGGCCCAGTAGCCGAGGGTCTGCGGGCCGTCGCCCCGCTCCCCCGCCGCCAGCACGTCGGAGAAGTCGTCGTCCGAGGACAGGATCCGTCCGCCGTTCTCGTGCACCAGGCCGATGCCTGCCTTGGCCGCCGCCCGGAGCGCGAGGTCGATGTCGGAGCGGCGCTGGGACGGGCTGATCGCCCGGTTGAACGCCTCGCGGGCGACGTGGTGCGCCTCGCGGGTCACGAGTCCGTCGCCCAGCCACCCGGCATGCCGGTCGGCCCCGGAGGCAGCGGCGAGGGCCGAGGAGATCACCGCCGAGTGGCCGTCGACGCGGGGCATGTAGACGACACCGCCGTAGGTGGCGCGGTCGAGCTCGTTGGCCGTGGCGGGCCGCGCCTCGGGCCAGTGGCGCTCGTCCCAGTTGGGGGCGTAGACCGGCCGGCCCTGCTGCGCGCGGGCGGCGTCCTCCACCCGGGAGAGGGCGGCGGCCAGGGAGGGGGCGCTGGAGACGTCGACGCCGCGCAGGGCCGCGCCCGTCTGCGACAGGTGGGCGTGGGCGTCCACGAAGGCCGGGGCCAGCAGCGCGCCGTCGAGCTCCACCACCTCGTCGACCCCGTCGGCGTGCACGGCCGCTGCGTCGTCACCACCGATCCACGCGATCGTGCCGCCGTCGACCACCATCGCGTTCGCGAAGGGGTCGACCGGGCTGTAGACGAATCCGCCGCGGTACAGAGTGGTCACCCGCGTCACCCTAGAGGGTGTGAGAACCAACCGAACGGACTAGGGAACCCGGCGGCCGCCTCAGCCATACTGGGCACGTGGCCGGGGGAAGGTTCTACGACGCGATGCGCGCTGCCCAGCAGGGTGACGCGCAGGCTTTTGCCTGCCTGTGGCGCGACCTGAACCCTGCCGTCATCCGCTACCTGCGCGTCGTCTCCCCCGCCGACGCACACGACCTCGCGTGCGAGAGCTGGGTGACCGCGGTGCGCCGCGTCCCCGGGTTCTCCGGCGACGAGACCAGCTGGCGCGAGCTCGTCTTCGGCCTCGCGCGGCAGCAGGCCGCCGACGAGAAGGCGAGGCTCGACTGGCTGTTCGAGTCCGTGCCACTCCTGGCGGACGACGACCTCGACGGCGAGATGGCAGCGTTCCTCGCCGGCAGCGTCGACGACCCCGCGGAGCCCGGGAGCGCCGACCGCGAGACCCTCTCGTCGGCCGGTCCCGAGCCCTCGGTCGTGCAGCTCGACGCCGCCGTCGAGGCCCTGCGCGCCCTGCCGGAGGCCCAGGCCGAGGTCCTGGCCCTGCGCCTGGTCGGCGGACTCGCCGCGCCATCGGTGGCGGCCCTGCTGGGTGTTGACGTCGACTCGGTCACCCGCGACGAGCTGGACGGGCTGCACGCCCTCGGCCGCTCGCCCGAGGAGCTCACGGCCATCCTGCAGCAGCCGTTCCGGCCCGAGGAGGTCGCTGACGAGGCGGCGGTCCTCACCGTCTTCGCGGCCGTCGTCCCGCCGGCACGGCCCGCGGTTCCGACCGCGCGGCCCGCGGCTCCTGCCCCCCCGGCCACCGTGATCCCGCTCCGGCGCGCCGGGCGACTGGGCGCGGGCGCGGCCGCAGCCTCCGCCCTCGTCGTCGGCATCGGCGCTCTCAGTGCCGCCGCCTACACCGGTGGGCTGCCCGCGCCGGTCCAGCAGGTCATGCACCGCGTGATCGGCGCGCCCCCGCCTGCCGAGCCGTCCGAGTCCACCGCGCCCGCGGCTGCTGCACCGCCCTCACCCCGGTCCACGACCAGGTCCTCCGCTCCCCCGGCCGGCACGGTCGTCGGCGAGCGTTCGCTGGCGGGCAGGTCCGCCACCGGGCTGCGACTGCCCTCCGCGACCACCGCGGTGACGGAGGAGAGGCTCGCCCTGGTCGTCCTGTGCACGGCCTGGGACGCCCAGACCTCCCGTGGCGGAGCGCCCGAGACCTCCGTGGAGATGCGCCCGCTCGTCGTGGCCGCGGGCAGCGTGACCGCTGTCCCGGCCTACTGCGCCAGCCTCGGGGCGCCTGCCTCGACGGCGACGGAGACGGCTGAGCCCAGCGCACCGGCGACCACCATCCCAGCGCCGTCGACGACGTCGACGCCGCCCAGCAGCGAGACCACCGCCCCGACGACGCCCCCGGTGACCCCGGAGGAGACCCCCTCGACACCCCCGGTGACGACGGAGCCCACTCCCCCGCCCACGACCACGGAGGCGCCCGAACCCTCCACGCAGCCCTCGCCCGAGCCTGCCCCCGCTCCCACGTCCGACGACGCGGACGCCTCGGGTGGCAAGGGGCAGGGCAGCGGTGGTGGGCGTGACACTGCTCCGGGCCAGTCCGAGACCGACGACGGTCGGGGCAGCGGATCCGGCGGCGGGTCGTCGAAGGGGGACGAGCCCACCTCACCCGGGCGCGAGAAGGGCTCGACCAAGGGCGCCACCCCCACCGAGCCGGCGGCGAACGACGCGGGCTAGGCGGTCTCCGCCGCCAGCCGCGCCTCGAACAGGCCCCGTACGGCCGCGTTCCCCCGCACGAGGTCCAGGGCGTAGGCGGCGTGTCCCGGGACGTACCCGTTGCCCACGAGCATGCGGACATCCGCGGCCAGGCCCTCGGCCCCGAGGGCGGCGGCCGCGAAGTTCGTCGCCATGGAGAAGTAGATGATCGTCCCGCCCTGTGCGGTCGAGAGGATGGCGGGCTGCTCGCAGCCGGGCACGTCGACGCAGACCACGGTGATGTCGGCCGGGCCGCCCGCCCGAGCAACGGCCTCGGACAGGCCCAGGGGGCTGCGCGCGTCGGCGACGACCACGTCCTCGGCCAGCCCGGTGCCCGCGAGCAGGGCCGCCTCCCGCTCGTTCGGCACCACGGCGACCCGCCGGCCGGCACCGGCGTCCGCCGCCGCGGCGAGCGACAGCGAGCCGGACTTCCCGGCGCCGCCGAGGACGAGCACCGACGGCGCCTCCCGGCCGGGCCGCGCGGCATACTCCCGCACCACCCTGGCCACGAGGGCGGGTGCTCCGCACACGTCCATGACCATGAGTGCGAGGTCGGGGGCCAGGTCCTCGGGGAGCACCGCGGCGATCGAGCGGCCGAAGAGGATGGCGTGACCCTCGGCAGGAACCCGCTCGGAGCGGCCGTCCCAGCGGGCGAGCGCGTCCGTGATGTGCAGCGGGGTCAGGGACAGCGACACCAGGGTGGCGACGTGGTCGCCCGGCTGGAGCCCCAGGGGGCTCTCCGGCCCGACCTCGTCGACCGTCCCGATCAGCATGCCGCCGGAACCCGTGACCGGGTTCTGCATCTTGCCGCGGGCCTCGATGATCTCCAGCACGGCGGCCCGCAGCGCATCCCCGTCGACCTCGCCGCCCGGGCCGGTGTGGGTGTCGGCGAGCTGGCGGTACGACGCCGCGTCGAGGTTGAGGGTCTCGACCCGGATCCGCACCTCGTCCGGCCAGAGCTCGGGCCTGGCATCCACGCGGCGGGCGGCCTGCGGAAGCGCGGCACCCTCCGGGTCGAGCACGCGGTGGAGGCCGACGGGCGAGGATGGGCGCTGGGACACAGAATCTCCCTCTGAACACGACACGGACGGGAAAACTTGCGGCCTGCTGGCACGAAGACGCGCAGACATTGCGTATCCTGCCATCTATGAGCACGCAGATCGAGCAGCCCTACGCCTACCGCCACCGCGAGCTGGTGGAGCCGGACTGGACGCGCTTCCCCGGTTGGCGCGACGTCACCGAGTCGGACTGGGCCAGCGCCCAGTGGCAGCGTGCCCACTGCGTCAAGAACGTCCGCCAGCTGCGCGAGCTCATGGGCGACCTGCTGACCGAGTCCTTCTACGCCGACCTCGAGCGCGACCAGGCCGAGCGGGCGACGATGTCGATGCTCGTGCCGCCCCAGATGCTCAACACCATGGTCAGCGAGGTGACCTGGGCCGACGGCCGGATGCCGGCTGCCGGCGCGGAGTTCACCCGCGCCTTCTACGCCGACCCCGTGCGCCGCTACATGCTCCCGGTGTTCTCCGACCGGCGCGCCGACTGGCCCTCCCACCCCCACGCGACCCGTGACAGCCTGCACGAGCACGACATGTGGGTCGCCGAGGGGTTGACGCACCGGTACCCGACCAAGGTGCTCGCGGAGATGCTGCCGACCTGCCCGCAGTACTGCGGGCACTGCACCCGCATGGACCTCGTCGGCAACTCCACGCCGCAGATCGCGAAGCTCAAGCTCGCGGGCAAGCCGGTCGACCGGTATGCCGCGATGCTCGCCTACCTGTCCGCCACGCCCTCCGTGCGCGACGTCGTGGTCTCCGGCGGTGACGTGGCCAACATGCCCTGGAAGAACCTCGAGGCCTTCCTCGACCGGCTCCTCGAGATCGAGAACATCCGCGACATCCGCCTGGCCACCAAGGCGCTCATGGGGCTGCCGCAGCACTGGCTGCAGGACGACGTGGTCGAGGGTGTCGGCCGGGTGGCCCGCACGGCCCGCGAGCGCGGGGTCTCGCTGGCGATCCACACCCACGTGAACAGCGCCCAGTCCGTGACGCCGGCGGTCGCCCGGGCCTCGAGGGCGATGCTCGAGGCCGGTGTCCGCGACGTGCGCAACCAGGGCGTGCTCATGCGCGGTGTCAACGACTCCACCGAGCAGCTCCTCGACCTCTGCTTCGCCCTGCAGGACGACGCGATGGTCACGCCGTACTACTTCTACATGTGCGACATGATCCCGTTCAGCGAGCACTGGCGGCTCTCGCTCGCCGAGGCCCAGCACCTCCAGCACGCGATGATGGGCTACCTGCCGGGCTTCGCGACGCCGCGCATCGTGTGCGACGTACCGTTCGTCGGCAAGCGCTGGGTGCACCAGGTCGAGTCCTACGACACCGAGAAGGGCATGTCGTACTGGCGCAAGAACTACCGCACCTCCATCGAGGGGGCCGACACCGAGGCGCTGTCCCGCGACTACGTCTACTACGACCCGATCTACACGCTGCCCGAGTCGGGCCAGGCCTGGTGGCGCGAGCAGGACGGGCACGAGGAGGCCCACGCCACGGCGCTCGACCACGCCGCGGCCAGCCGCGAGGCCGCGGCCCGGGACGCAGCGCTGGTCTGAGGCGCCAACCACAGGGGGCGTCACCGTGGGGTTCGTCCTGAGATGCCGGTGTGCCGCGCGCACCGGGTTCGCTAGGTTGCTCCCGTGACTGTCATCGCCATCCCCCGCAACCGTGTCCTCGCCGACGCCATCCCCGGTGGCCTCGTTCGTGACGCCGTCCTCGTCCTCGGCGGTGCGGCCTTCGTCGGCCTGCTCGCCCAGCTCAGCATCCCGTTGTCCTTCACGCCGGTCCCGCTGTCGCTCGGCACCTTCGCCGTGCTGCTCACCGGCGCAGCCCTCGGCCCCGTCCGCGGAGCGCTCAGCATCGGCATCTACCTGCTGGCAGGCATGGCCGGCATGCCCTGGTTCGCCGGCCAGACCAGCGGCTGGGGCTTCCCGTCGTTCGGCTACATCATCGGCTTCGTGCTCGCCGGGGCCCTGGTGGGCTGGCTCGCCTCCCGGGGCGGTGACCGGACCCCGCTCCGCACCGTGCGCACGATGGTGCTCGGCAACCTCGTCATCTACGCCGTGGGTGTCCCCTACCTCATGGGGGCGACGGGCATGGACCTCGCGACCGGGATCGAGAAGGGCGTCGTGCCGTTCCTGGTCGGCGACGCGATCAAGATCGTCATCGCCGCGGGCCTGCTCCCCGGTGCGTGGAAGATCGTCGAGCGGGTCGAGTCCCGCTGACGCGGCCGAGGGGCACACCCAGGCTGTGGTGGCGCGACGCAGGGACTCCACCCCCGGCACGCCGGCCACCACGGCGCTGAGCCGGGCGGGCGTCACGTTCGACGCCCATCCCTGCCCGCACGACCCCGCGGCGGCCTCCTACGGACTGGAGGCCGCCGCTCACTCCCAGGGGGTCGAGAGCACGACGGTCGTGCGTGTGGCGACGTTCGCGGTGGCCCGGATCCGCGCGAGCAGCTCCTCGAGGTCGCCCGGCGCCCGGACCCTGGCCTTGAGGATGTAGTTCTCGTCGCCGGCGACGGAGTGGCAGGCCTCGAGCTCGGTGACGTCACGCAGCCGGTCGGGGATGTCGTCCGGTGCGGCGGGGTCGAGGGGCGTGATCGAGATGAACGCCGTGAGGGGGAGGTCGAGCGCACCGTGGTCGACGACGGCCGAGTAGCCCTTGATGACGCCGCGCTCCTCGAGGCGCCGCACGCGCTGGTGGACCGCCGAGGTGGACATGCCCATGGCCTTGCCGAGATCCGTATAGCTCATCCGGCCGTCGGCGCGAAGGAGCTCGACGATGCGGCGGTCCTGGTCTTCCACGGACGACACCCTACTGAGGCAGCGGTGCGCGGGGTGGGAGCATGGGCCCATGACCGCCGGCCGTCTGATGCTCCTCGACTCCGCAAGCCTGTACTTCCGCGCCTTCTTCGGTGTGCCGGACCAGCGCAGGGACACGTCGGAGCCGCCGACCAACGCCGTGCGCGGCTTCCTCGACATGATCGCGACGCTCGTGACGGCCCACCGACCCACGCACCTCGTGGCGTGCTGGGACAACGACTGGCGCCCACAGTTCCGGGTCGACGCCATCCCGACCTACAAGGCGCACCGGCTCGCGGACGGGAGCGGGCACGAGGAGGAGGTACCCGAGGCGCTCACCCCGCAGGTCCCGCTCATCCGCGACGCGCTGGCGGCTGTGGGGATCGCGCGGGTCGGCGCGGACGGCTACGAGGCGGACGACGTCATCGGCACGCTGGTGCACCAGGCCGCCGGACGCATCCCGGTCGACGTGGTCACGGGCGACCGGGACCTCTTCCAGCTCGTCGACGACGCGGCGGGGGTTCGGGTCCTCTACACGGGCAAGGGCGGCGTGCGCGAGCCCGACCTGGTCGACGAGGCCTTCCTGTCCGCCCGGTACGACGTGGCGTCGGGGCGTGCCTACGCCGACCTGGCGGTGCTCCGGGGAGACGCCAGTGACGGGCTGCCGGGGGTGGCCGGCATCGGGGAGAAGACGGCGGCCAAGCTCATCGCCCGCTACGGCGACCTCGCCTCGCTGCGGGCCGCCGTCGACGGCGGGGACCCGGAGATCAAGGGCGCCCAGCGGGTGCGGCTCGAGGCGGGCGCGGCCTACCTCGACGTCGCGCCCATGGTCGTCAAGGTCGCCCACGACGCACCCGTCCCGGAGGTCAGCGCCGCGCTGCCGCGCGAGGTCGCCGACCCCGACCTGCTCGGCCGCCTGGCCGACGACTACGGGCTGACCAACCCGTTCAAGCGGGTGCTCACCGCCCTCGACATCATCTGACGCCGGGTCAGTCGAGACGGTCGGCGGCCACCACGCCACGCATGACGGCGTCGACGGCCTTGCGAGCCGTCGCCCGCAGCGTGGGCTCCGGCGCGGCGTCGCCGATCTGGTCGAGCAGGTCGACGACCTGCTTGCAGCGGCGTACGAAGTCTCCCGCAGCCATGTCGTGGCCGCGCAGGACGGCGTCGAGGCGCTGGCCACTGGCCCAGCGGTGCATCATCCAGGCCATCCCGGCGTCCGGGTCTGCGGTGAGAGGCAGACCGAGGTCGCGCTCGCGGTCCTCGATCTCGGACCACACCCGGTTCATGCCGGCCACCGCCTCCGCGACCTCGTCGGTCGGCAGCCTGGGGTTGGGGTCGGCCTCGTCCCGGCGCGGCTCGTGGACGAGAGCGGACACCACGGCGGCCAGCTCTGCCGGGTCGAGGCGCTTCCACAGCCCGAGCCGGAGGCACTCGGCGGCCAGCAGGTCCTTCTCGGTGTAGAGGCGTCGCAGGGTCTCCCCCTGCGGGGTCACGCGCCGGCCGTCCTCCGACAGGTAGCCCGTCTCGTCGAGGAGGCTGCAGATCCGGTCGAAGGTCTTGGCCACGGAGTTCGTGCGGCCCTCGACCTTGCGCTGCAGCCCCACGGTCTCGCGCTTGACCCGCCACCAGCGCTCCGCCCACCGGGCGTGCTCCTCGCGGTCGGGGCACTGGTGGCACGGGTGCGCCCGCATCCGGCGGCGGAGGTCGTCGACGCGGCCCTCCTCCCCCGCGGCGGCCTCCCGGGCCCGTTTGCGAGGCGGCGGCTCGTGGGGCACGGCGATGCGCAGGCTGGTGGCGAGGTCGCGCCGTGACTTGGGGCTCTTGGCGTTGAAGTGCGGCGGCACCTTCACCCGGGTCAGGGCCTCGACAGGCTCGGGCACGTCGACGAGGGTGAGCCGGCGCACCTGCTTGTCCTCAGTCAGCACCGTCGGGGCAGCGGGCTCGCCCCGGTGGCTCTTGCTGGGCTGCACCACCACGGCGTAGCCCGCCCGACGGCCGGCCGGGATCCGGATCACGTCGCCGGTCCTGAGGGCCTCCAGGCTCAAGGCCGCCTCGGCCCGGCGGCTGGCCGCCCGGGCCCTGGCCCCCTCCTTCTCGAGGGTGCGGATCTCGTTGCGCAGCGCGGCATACTCGCGGAAGTCGCCGAGGTGGCACGTCATCGCCTCGGCGTACCCCTCGAGGCCCTCCTCGTTGCGCCGCACGGCTCGGGCCAGGCCCACCACTGCACGGTCCGCCTGGAACTGTGCGAACGACGTCTCGAGGATCTCGCGGGCCACGTCGCGGCCCACCTGCGCCACGAGGTTGACGGCCATGTTGTACGTGGGCCGGAAGCTCGACCTCAGCGGGTAGGTGCGGGTGGAGGCCAGGCCCGCCACGGCGAGGGGATCCATGCCCCGGTTCCACAGCACGAGGGCGTGCCCCTCGATGTCGATGCCCCGGCGTCCGGCACGGCCCGTCAGCTGGGTGTACTCGGCGGGGGTGATGTCGGCGTGGGTCTCGCCGTTGAACTTCACGAGCTTCTCGATGACGACGGTCCGCGCGGGCATGTTGATGCCGAGGGCGAGCGTCTCGGTGGCGAAGACGGCCCGGATGCGCCCCGCGGTGAACAGCTCCTCGACGATCTCGCGGAACGTCGGGAGCATGCCCGCGTGGTGGGCCGCGAAGCCGCGGGTCAGGCCCTCGACGAAGTCCCAGTAGCCCAGCACCGAGAGGTCCTCGTCGAGCAGGGCCTGCACCCGCTCCTCGACCAGCCGTCGGATCCGCTCCCCCTCCTGCTCGGGAACCAGCCGCATGCCGTCCTGGAGCAGCTGCCGCACCGCGGCGTCGCACCCGGCGCGGCTGAAGATGAACGTGATCGCCGGCAGCAGCCCCTCGCGGTCGAGCCGGGCCACCACCTCGGCCCGCGTGGCTCCCCCACCGGGTCGGCCACCGCCGCCGTCGCGGACGAACCCCCGCCCCCCGGGACCGCCCCCGGGGCCGCCCCCGGGGCCGCCCCCGGGGCCGCGGGAGCCTCTCCCGCGCCCGCCGCCACGTGCGCCACCCCGCGGCGCCCCACCGAGGCGGCCGTCGTCGAGGAACCGCCCGCGCTGCTCGAGCTGGCGGATCGCCCCGAGCAGCTCGGGGTTGACGCGCGTGGCGTCGAGCGAGGCGGTCGGAGCCGACGTCTCGTCGACGAACAGGTCGTGCAGGGTCTGGCCCACCATCATGTGCTGCCACAGGGGCACCGGCCGGTGCTCGGACACGATGACCTCATGGTTGCCGCGCACCTCCGCCAGCCACGCACCGAACTCCTCGGCGTTGCTCACCGTCGCCGACAGCGAGACGACCTGCACGTCCTCGGCGAGGTGGATGATGACCTCCTCCCACACGGCGCCTCGGAACCGGTCGGCGAGGTAGTGCACCTCGTCCATGACCACGAAGCCGAGGCCGCGCAGGGTGGAGGACCCGGCATACATCATGTTGCGCAGCACCTCGGTGGTCATGACCACCACCGGCGCCTCCCCGTTGATCGAGGAGTCGCCGGTCAGCAGGCCGACCTTCGAGGCGCCGTGGACGCGGACCAGGTCGTTGTACTTCTGGTTCGACAGGGCCTTGATCGGCGTGGTGTAGAACGCCTTCCGCCCGGTGGCCAGGGCAAGGTGGACGGCGAACTCGCCGACGATCGTCTTGCCCGCGCCGGTCGGCGCGGCCACGAGGACGCCCTTGCCGGCCTCGACCGCCTCGCAGGCGTGCACCTGGAAGTCGTCCAGGGGGAAGGCGAGGCCCTCGATGAAGGTGGTGAGCTGGGTCTGGGCCTGCTGCGCGCGGCGGGCAGCCTCCGCATAGCGCTCGGCGGGGGAAGACATGCCGTCAGGCTATGTCAGCCGAGCCCTCACGAGCGGCGCGGCGCGACGGGGGCGAGGACGGTCAGCGCCCCCGGAACCACCTCGACCGTGATCGGCAGTGGCGCGAAGCGCTCGCCGTCGGCGTACGCCACGATGCCGTCCGCCTCCAGCGTGACCTCCCGGCCGCGCAGCACCTCCACCGCGGGGTGGCCGAGGTGGGAGCCGCTGAAGACCTTGGGGAACACCTTGAGGAACTCGATGGTGCTCAGCTCGTGCAGGATCATCACGTCCGCGAGGCCGTCGTCGAGCCGCGCGTCCGGGCAGACCCGCATCCCACCCCCGTAGGACGGCCCGTTCGCCACGACCACGAGCATCGCGGCGGTCTGGTGGCGCACGCCGTCGACGGTCACGGCATACGGGATGGCACGGAAGAGCGGGAGCTCGCGGGCGATGGCGAGGTTGTAGCGCATCCTGCCCTTGGGCCAGGGCCAGGTGTTGGCCCGCTCGTTGACGAGGGAGTCGAACCCGGCACCCAGCACCCCGGCATACCAGTGGGTGTCGCCGGCGGCCGTGGTGTGGCGGACCGCGTCGATCTGGCGGGGCAGGCCAGTGGTGACGATGTCGGCCGCAGCGAGCGGGTCGTGCACCGGCAGCCCCAGGCCACGGGCGACGTCGTTGCCGGTTCCGGCCGCGATGATGGCCAGCGGGGTCTTGGTGTCCGCGCAGAGGTTCACGCCGAGGTTGACCATGCCGTCGCCGCCGGTGACGGCGAGCACGTCGATCCCCTGGGCGATCGCGCCCAGGGCCCGGTCGCGGGCCGCCCCGGCCGTCTCGTCGGAGAGGTCGAGCACCTCGTGACCGGCACTGCGCAGCCGGTGCGCCACCTCGATGCCGAGAGCTCCCCCGCGGTTCTTGCCCGACGTCGGGTTGACGACGAGGCCGATGCGCTTGCCCACGCGCGAACGCTACAGCGCCGAGGCCTGGTCGTCCGCCAGGTCGGCCCACTCGGGGCGCGCCTTGGAGCGGCGCCGGTCGATGAGCCACGCGACGCCGATCGCCGCGAAGTAGAGCACCACGAGCGGACCGGCGAGCAGGAACATCGTGAAGGGGTCGGGGGTCGGGGTCGCGACGGCCGCGAAGACGAAGATCACGAACACGGCCGGCCGCCAGGTCTTCAGCATGCCCCGCGCCGAGACCACGTGGGCGACGTTGAGCGCGACGAGGAAGACCGGGAGCAGGAAGGCCAGGCCGAAGACGACGATGAAGCGGGTGACGAACCCGAAGTAGTCCGAGGTCTGCTGGATGTTGGAGGCGCCCTCGGGGGTGAAGCCGTAGAGCAGGGTCAAGGCCTTGGGCATCGTGAGGTAGGCCATCCAGCAGCCCGCGAGGAACAGCGGGACGATGGCCGCGACGAAGGCCAGCGAGACGCGCTTCTCCTTCTTCGTCAGCCCCGGCACGATGAACGCCCACAGCTGGTAGAGCCACACCGGGCTCGACAGCAGCACGCCGACGAAGATGGAGATGCTGACCTGCTGCGAGAAGGCTGCCGTCGCGTTGCTGAAGTTCAGGCTGACGAGCTCGTTGCCGCTCGCCTCCTTGTAGGCGTAGAACGGCGCGGCCAGCCGGGCGTAGACCTGCGGGTAGTAGATCCAGCCGACCACCGCGCCGAGGGCGAGGGCCACCGCGGAGATGAACAGGCGGCGCCGGAGCTCGCGCAGGTGGTCGCCCAGCGACATCCGGCCCTCGGGGTTGCGGCGTCGTCGGCGGAGTGGGGCCATGCGTGGGCTGGCGGTGTCGGTGATCGGGTCGGGTGCTCGGTCGTCGGGACGCTCAGGCCACCGGGCCGGACTGGTTGTCCGTCTTCGGGCTGTTGTCCTCGCGGAGCGGGTGGGTGCCGGTCGCGCCGTCGGCGTTCTGGACGGTCTCGCCCTTGACGGTGTCCTGGCTGGCTGCGCTCTTGGTGTCGGTCTTCATCTCGTTGACCTCGGACTTGAAGATGCGCATGGAGCGGCCGACGCTGCGCGCGGCATCGGGCAGCCGCTTCCAGCCGAAGAGCAGGATGATCACGACCGCGATGATGATGATCTCGGGGGCGCCGATATTGGGCATGAAGGGTGCCTTTCCGTGGCGGTGGTGGTCTCAGGCGTCAGTCTACGTCGCGGGCCCAGCGCGGGAGCCGCTCGGCACGGCGCTCGGCGCGCTGTCGCCGCAGCTCTGCCCGGGTGGTCGTGCGGTGGTGCCGCAGGTCACGCGGGTCCTGGAAGACGGCCAGGGGCGGAGCCGGGGCCCGCTCCCCCAGCCGCTCCACCTGGGCCTCGAGGGCGGAGAGGGTCTGCGCGGCGCGCTCGGTCTCGGCGGTCAGCTCCTTGACCTGCCCCCAGAGCGCCCACAGCCGCCCAGCGAGGTACGCGCCCGCGATGACCACGAGCAGCGTCCAGATCAGTACCCACCACCACACGGTGCCCGACCCTACCCGTCCGCCGGCGTGGTGCCGGTGAGGCCCTCGTATGCCGCGAGGGCCTCCTGAGCGCCCGCCCTCACCTCGGCTGCCAGCTCGGCGGGCTCGAGGACGATCCCACGACCACCGAGGCGCCACAGCAGCCGGTGCAGCCAGAGCGTGTCGGCCGTGCGGAGCGTGACGGTCTGCGAGCCGTCGTCGTGCCGGTCCACGGAGTCCACGGGGTAGTAGTCGCTGACCCACGTGGCGCCGGGCAGCAGGCGCATCCGCACCACGAGGTCGTCCTCGCGCGGCACGAACGTGCCCGCGGTGAGGTCGCGCAGCCGGGCCTGCTCGGGCGGTGTGCCGTCGACGTCGAGGACGTCGAGCCGCTCGATGCGGTCCATGCGGAACAGCCGGGTGTCCTGGGCGCGGTGGCACCAGCCCTCGAGGTACCAGTGGGCGTCGAGGTTCAGCACGCGCATGGGGTCGACGTCGCGCTCGGTGGACTCGTCGCGGCTCGGCACGAGGTAGCGCAGGTGCACACGACGCCGCTGCTCCAGCGCGCGGCGGGCGCCCTCGAGCACCTGTGCCTCGACCGCGTCGTCGATGGCGACGTCGACCCGGGCCGCCGCCTCCGCGCTCGCGCCGGTGGCCTGCTCCAGCTTGGCCAGCGCGCGCTCGATGGCCTCCCGCTCACCGATCCCCGGCACGGCGGCCAGGGCACGCAGCCCCACCATGAGGGTCAGCGCCTCGTCGATGCCGAGCCGCAGCGGCCGGGCGATGGCATCGGCGTTGGTGACGAAGACCCGGCCGCCCTCCCACTGGGCGTCGATCAGCTCGTCGGGCATCTGGCCGTAGCCGCAGAGGAACAGCAGCCGCAGGTCGTCCTCGAGCTGCGCCTCCGACACCCCCAGCCCGGCGGCAGCCTCCGCGAGGTCGATGCCCTGCCGGTTGACCAGCCACGGCACCATCGTGAGCAGCCTCGCCAGCCGGGCGGTCGCCGACTCCGGCGGTTTCCTGGGCCCGCGTGCCGCGGCGCTCATGGGAGCTCCCCCTCTGTCGTCGCGCCGTGGGCCCCTGCGGCACCCTGCAGCCGGCGCACGACCGCTGCCACCACCTCGGACGGCTCGACGGCCAGCACGTCGGCCCCGAAACCGGTCACCTCGTCGGCCAGCGCCTCGGGGTCGGCGAACTCGACGTCGAGCACCGACCAGCCGGGGCCGTCGTCGTGCACCGCCAGGGCGCGACGCCGCAGCGACTGGCCGCGGCCCTCGCGGGCGCGCAGGGTCGCCCGCTGCGGCTCCTGCTCCCCCACGGTCCTGCGGATCAGGTCGCGCGGGCGGTGGTGTGCCGGGACGGCGAAGGCACCGATCCCCGGGAGGACCTGCACCGGGCCGGTGATCCGGGAGAGCCGGAAGACCCGCTCGGCGGCGCGGTCCAGGTCATGGCCGGTGAGGTACCAGCGGCCGTGCCACGACGCCAGCCCCCACGGCTGCACCCGCCGCCGGCGGACCTCCCCCTCACCGCCGGTGCGGTAGTCGAAGGCCACCTCCTGGCGCATCAGGACGGCGTTCTTGACCGCCTCGAAGGCCGGCTCGGTCGTCCTCAGCCGGGGCTCGATCCCGATGAGGGACTCGCTGTCGCGCTCGATGCCGGAGGCCTTGAGCTTGCGCAGGGCCTGCGCGGCGGGTCCGGCCAGGGACGCCTGCGCCCACGCCCGGCTGGCGAGGCCGAGGACGGCGAGCTCGTCAGGCTCGAACGCGATCTCCGGCAGCGCGTACTCGCGCTGGTCGATCCGGTAGCCGGTCTCGTCCTCCCAGAGGGTGCTGACGTCCTCGGTGACCAGCGGGATGCCGAGCTCGCGCAGCTCGTCCTTGTCTCGCTCGAACATGCGGTCGAAGGCCTCGTCGGACGCGGCGGAGCCGTACTGCGGGACGACCTCGCGGATCTTCGACTTCGGCAGCGGCCGGCGGGTGTACAGGAGGCAGAGGACGAGGTTGAGCAGCCGCTCGGTCTTGGCCGCGGGCCCTCCGTGGGCGGTCATGCGCGCTCAGCACTCCGATCTGCTCGAGGGGTGGCGGCTGGTCCGCCGAGCCGACGCTACCCGACGCGACACCGCTCGTGGCTAGTCTGCCTGTCGTGATGCAGTGGCGCGCCGGGACGGTTGAACGCGAGCTCCAGCGGTGGGCGGGAGCGGCGGTGTATGCCGTGCGGCTGGAGGGCGAGGACGCCGACGGCACGGTGAAGGCACTGGCCTACAGCGACGTGGTCGGCGCCCCCCACCCCGGGGACCGGGTCCTGCTGAACGCCTCTGCCCTGCTCCGCGGGCTCGGAACCGGCGGCCTGGCCTTCATCGTCGCCGTCCCCGACCGGCTCCCGCCCGACCCGCACCCGGGGCCGGGGCACATCGTCAAGGCCCGCTACACCCCCGAGCAGCAGATGTTCCTCGCCGTCGACGAGCAGGACAGCCCGCACCACTCCGCGCTGGCGTCGGCCGACGACCTGCGCGGGGTTCCCGTGGTGGTGGCCGACCTGCACTCGGCGCTGCCCGCGGTCGTCGCCGGCGTGCGCGCGGAGCACCCCACGGCCCGGGTCGCCTACGTCATGACCGACGGCGGCGCCCTCCCGGCCGCCTTCTCGCGGACCGTCTCCACGCTGCGCGCCGCGCACTGGCTGGCCGGCACGGTCACCGTGGGGCAGGCCTACGGAGGCGACCACGAGGCCGTCAACGTCCACACGGGCCTGCTGGCCGCCGTGCACGTCCTCGGGGCGGACGTGGTCGTGGTGGCCCAGGGGCCGGGCAACGTCGGCACGGGGACGCCGTGGGGGTTCTCCGGCACCGCCGCAGGCGAGGCGCTCAACGCCGCGCACGTCCTCGGCGGCCACCCCGTCGCCTCCCTGCGCGTCTCCGAGGGTGACGCCCGGCCACGCCACCGCGGGATCTCGCACCACAGCCGCACGGCATACGGGCGCGTCGCCCTCGTGCCGGCCACCGTGCCCGTCCCGGACCTCCCCGGCGAGATCGGGGAGCTCGTGGCCTCCCAGGCGCGTGCGCTCGCCGATGCCTCCGGCGGGCGGCTGCTGCTGGTCGACGTCCCGGTCGACGGCCTCGAGGACGCCCTGCGCAGAGCGCCGGTGCGGCTCTCGACCATGGGCCGCGGGCTGGACGAGGACCTCGCGGCGTTCCTGGCCGCGGCCGCGGCCGGCCGGTATGCCGCCCGCGCCGGAACGCACTGAGCCGCCCCGGCGGTGCGGGACGGCTCGGTGCGGGCGGGTGGGGCCGGTCAGGCCACGTCCACGAGGTCGACGACGAAGATCAGGGTCTCGCCCGGCTTGATGACGTTGCCGGCGCCGCGGTCGCCGTAGGCCAGGTGGGCGGGGATGGTCAGCTTGCGCCGGCCCCCGACCCGCATGCCCACGATGCCCTCGTCCCAGCCGCGGATGACCTGGCCGACACCGAGGCGGAACTCCAGCGGGGCGCCGCGGTTCCAGGAGGCGTCGAACTCCTCGCCGGTCGAGTGGGCCACGCCCACGTAGTGGGCCTTGATGGTGTCGCCCGCGCCGGCCTCGGCGCCGTCGCCGTCAGCGAGGTCCTCGATGACGAGCTCGGTCGGGGCCGCGTCGCCCGGGAAGTCGATCTCCGGCTTGGTGGTGTTGGGGTCGAAACCCATGGCAGTGCTCTCCTTCGCGAGGGGGTGGTGGGTCGTGCGGTGAGTGGGTCCTGAGGTGAGTGGGTCGTGCTCGTCAGGGGCTCAGTAGGCCGCGAGGATGTCGACGACGAACACGAGCGTGTCGGTACCGCTGATCTTCGGCGGTGAGCCGGCCGCGCCGTAGCCGTCCTTCGGCGGGACCACCATCAGCACCCGGCTGCCGACCTTCTTGCCGACCAGCTGGGTGTCCCAGGCGCTGATGACCTGCTTCTGGCCGATCACCGTCTCGAAGTAGCCCTCCGGCGCGTTCGCGCTGCTGTCGAAGTTCTTGCCGTCCTTCCAGAGAGCACCGGTGTAGGTGACCCGGATCGTCTGGCCGGCCTTGACCTCGGCGCCCTTGCCCTCGACGAGCAGCTGGCCGACCGTCGTGGTCGGCGGCTTCTGGCCCCGGGGGATGGTGATCGTGGCGGCCTTGCCCTCGGCCATCTTCACCGCCGGCAGGTCCTTGGGCGGGGTGACCGCCTTGCCCTCGGCGCCCTTGAGCGGCGTGGTCGCCGAGACGACGTCGAGCAGGAAGATGACCGTGTCGTCCCCGCCCACCTTGATGTTGGGGTTGCCCTGGGTGCCGAAGGCGTCCTTCGGCGGCATGGCCACGAGCACCCGCGAGCCGATCTTCTGGTTCGTCAGGCCCTTCTTCAGGCCCGGCAGCAGGTTCGTGTCGCCGAGGCTGAGGCCGAGGTTCTCCTTGCCGAAGTTGCTGTCGAGCTGGCTGCCGTCCTTGCCGTTGAGCAGGACGTACTTCAGGCTGACGATCTCGCTGCCCTTGACGGTCGCGCCGTCGCCCTCCTTCAGGACCCGCGTCTGCGTCTCGGTGACCTTCAGCGGCTTGGGCTTCACCTCGACCTTGGGTGCCTCCGTGGCGCTGCCGCCGGAGACGGTGGTCTGGTCGAGGGCGGTGGACTTCGACGCGCCGTCCCCGTCACCGCACGCGGTGAGGGCGAGGACGCCGAGGAGGGCAGCCGCCGAGACAGCGCGGATCCGTCGTTTCAGCACAAGGACTCTTTCGGTGGGAGGCAAAAGCAGCGTCCACCATAACCTCAGCGGCTGTGATCCCCCGACTCGGCGCTAGCCCGTCATGCCCTCGATGAGCCGCTCCACCCGTGCGTCCACCGAGGCGAAGGGGTCCTTGCACAGGACGGTGCGCTGTGCCTGGTCGTTGAGCTTGAGGTGCACCCAGTCGACGGTGAAGTCGCGGCGGTGCTCCTGCGCGGCGCGGATGAAGTCCCCGCGGAGCCGCGCGCGGGTCGTCTGCGGCGGTCTGGTCTTCGCCTCGAAGACCTCCGGGTCGGTGCAGACCCTCGCGGCTCGCCCGTGCTTCTGCAGCAGGTAGAACAGCCCGCGCTGGCGGTTGATGTCGTGGTAGGCGAGGTCGAGCTGGGCGATCCGGGGGTGCTCCAGGGGCAGCCGGTGCTTCTCGGCGTACCTCGTGATCAGCCGGTGCTTGATCACCCAGTCGATCTCGGTCTCGACGAGCGAGAGGTCGCCGGACTCCACCGCGCGCAGGGTGCGCTCCCAGAGGTCGAGCACCTGCTTGTGGATCGGGTCCTCGAGGCCCTCCCGGTCGGCGAAGGCCTGGGCCCGCTCGAGGTACTCGCCCTGGATCTGGAGGGCGGACAGCTCGCGGCCGTTGTGGAGCCGGACCGTCTTGCGGCCGGTCATGTCGTGGCTCATCTCGCGGATCGCCCTGATGGGGTTCTCCAGGGTGAGGTCGCGCATCACGACGCCGGCCTCGATCATCCGCAGCACCAGGTCGCACGAGCCGACCTTGAGCATCGTCGTGGTCTCGCTCATGTTCGAGTCGCCGACGATGACGTGCAGCCGGCGGTAGCGCTCGGCGTCGGCGTGCGGCTCGTCGCGGGTGTTGATGATCGGCCGCGACCGGGTCGTCGCCGAGGACACGCCCTCCCAGATGTGGTCGGCGCGCTGGCTCACGCAGTAGGTCGCCCCCTTGGAGGTGGAGACGACCTTCCCAGCCCCGCAGGTGATCTGCCGGCTCACGAGGAACGGGATGAGGACGTCGGAGAGCTGCTGGAACTCCCCCGCACGGCCGACGAGGTAGTTCTCGTGGCAGCCGTAGGAGTTGCCCGCGGAGTCGGTGTTGTTCTTGAAGACGTAGATCTCACCCTGGATCCCCTCCTCGGTGAGGCGCTCCTGGGCATCGGCGACCAGGCCCTCGAGGATCCGCTCCCCCGCCTTGTCGTGGACCACCAGCTGGCGGACGTGGTCGCACTCCGGGGTGGCGTACTCCGGGTGCGAGCCGACGTCGAGGTAGAGCCGCGAGCCGTTGGAGAGGAAGACGTTGGACGACCGCCCCCAGGACACGACCTTGCGGAAGAGGTAGCGGGCCACCTCGTCCGGGGTGAGACGGCGCTGACCGTCGAACGTGCAGGTGATGCCGTACTCGTTCTCGATCCCGAAGATCCGGCGGTCCATGCCCACCACTCTAGGCCGCCGGAGGCCGCGGTACGGGTGACTTGGGCGCCCGATAAGTCTGGAATCATGTGCCGCATGCCCGATCTCGCGGCCCGCCAGCCCGAGTCACCGACCGCCCCGGGGCTCGTCTCCTCGATCGGTGACGTGACGCGGCACACCCAGAGCATCCTCGAGCGCGCCCAGCGCCATGCCGACCAGCTGCGCACCGAGGCCGACGCCGAGCTCGCCCGGGCGCGCGAGGACGCCGCCCGGCTCCGGTCCGAGGCCCAGGGGCTGCACGATGCCGCGGCGGCGCTCCACGACGACGCGGCGCGGGTGCGCTCCCGGGCAGGTGAGGTCCTGGCCGAGGCGCAGTCCGACGCGGAGGCGCTGCTCGCGGATGCCGCCGAGCAGGCCGCCCTGATCACCGCCAGCGCCACCCGCACCAGCGACGAGGCGGTCGCCCAGGCACGGGAGGAGGCGGCCGCGCACCGCCACGCGGCGGATGCTGACGCGATGCGGCTGCGCAGTGAGGCCGAGGCCGAGCACGACCGCCTGCTCGAGGGCGCCGCCGCGCAGTCCGCAGCGCAGCGCGCCCGCCTCGAGGAGGAGGTCGCGGCGCGAGGGGCCGAGGCCCGGGCCCTGGTCGAGGCCGCGAGGGCCGAGGCGGAGCAGCTGCGGGACCAGGCGAGGCAGGAGGCCGAGCGGGTCGGCGCCGAGGCCGCGGCCACCGCCTCCCACGCCACCGTGGAGGCGGCCAGGGCGCTCGCCGAGGCCCGGCAGGACGCCGACCGGCTGCGGGAGCAGGCCCGCGCGGAGGCCGGTGCCCGGACCGAGGAGGCCTCGCGGCGGGCCGAGGAGACCCTCGCCGAGGCGGCCGCCCACATGACGTGGGGTCAGGAGACGGTGCGGCAGCTCGTGTCCCAGACCGAGACCGAGGTGCGGCGACAGCGCCGCGCGAGCCACCGGGAGCTCGCGGCCCGGGCGCGCCAGCGGCGGCAGGCCATCCAGAGCGCCCTGGCCCGGGCCACCCACCGGGCCAGGGCCGAGCTCGGCGACGCCCGGGCCGAGGCCGAGCGGCTGCGCGCCCAGGCCGAGGCCGTCCTGGCCTCCGCGGACGCCGCGGCAGCACGCTGCGAGCAGCTCGCGACGGAGCGTGCCGAGCGCATCGTCGCCGACGCCCGGGAGACCGCGGAGACCATCACGGCCCGCGCACAGCGAAGGATCGACGACGCGGAGCGCGGCGCCCGGCTCGTGCGCGAGCGCACCGCCACCGAGGTCGAGCGGCTGCAGCGCGACACCCACCAGAGCAGCCGGGCCGCCCGGGCCGAGCTGATCCGCGTGACCGAGGAGGCCCGCGCCGACGCCGACCGCATCCGCGAGGAGGCGCGCACGATGCTCGAGCGGGCCCGCGCCGAGGTGTCGGTGCTGGCCGGCCGGCGTGAGGACATCACCCGCCAGCTCGGTCACCTGTCGGGCGTCATCGAGGCCCTGGCCGTGCCCGAGAGCCCCGCCGCCCGGCGCGCCGACACACCCCCGACCCTTCCCGCAACCACCCACGACGAAACGGAACAGCACACGCCATGACCCAGACGCCCAGCTTCCGCACCGTCCTGCGGGGCTACGACCCCGGCGACGTCGACCAGCGCTTCAGCGAGCTCTCCAGAGCCCTGGTCGCCGCCCGCCAGGAGGCGGCCGACCGCACGGTCGAGCTGACCCAGCTCCAGCAGGCCAACACCCGTCTGAAGGAGGGCCAGGCCGACCTCGAGCGGCGCCTGGGCGAGCTCGAGGACTCCCAGCGCCGGGCGGCCGCGCCGTCGTTCGCCGACCTCGGGGAGCGCATCGGCACGATCCTCAGCCTCGCCGACGAGGAGGCCGACGAGATCCGGCGCTCGGCGGTGGAGGACGCCAGGGCCCTCCGGGGCAGTGCCACCACGGAGGTCGACGAGAGCCGTCGCTCCGCCGAGCGCTACGCCACGGAGGTGCGTGGCTCGGCCGAGGCCGAGGCCGCCCGGGTCGTGGAGAAGGCCCGTCAGCAGGCCGACGCCCTGCTCGACGACGCCGACCGCGAGGCCTCGGCCCGTCGCGAGGAGGGCGAGGCGTTCTACGAGAGCCAGCGGGCCAGGGCGGCGGCCGCCGCGGCGGACTTCGAGGCGACGCTCGGCGCGCGGCGCGAGAGCGCCGCCGAGGAGTTCGCGAGCCAGATGGCGGTCCACGAGCAGGCCCTGGCCGAGGCGGAGCAACGGGCCGCCTCGCTCGCAGCCGAGTCCGAGAGCGCCCACCGGCAGGCTCGCACCGAGGCCACCACCCTGCTGGACAGCGCGCGACAGGAGGCCGAGGGCCTCGTCGCCGCCGCCCGCGAGAAGGCGGAGCGGGTTCGCCGGGAGTCCGAGCGCGAGCTGGCCGCTGCCACCGCACGGAGGGACAGCATCACCGCGCAGCTGAGCAACGTGCGCCAGATGCTCTCCACCCTGGGGGGTGCCCCCATGGTCGAGCACCTGGTCGGCGACACCGAGGGTGCTGCACCGACGGCGGCACCGCCCAAGGGCGAGCCAGGTGCCGACGGCGCGCCGGCGGCCGGCTCCACGCGTGGCGCCGAGGCCTCGAAGGAGGACGACAGCACGCAGCAGCCCGAGGGCGAGCAGCAGCCCGACGAGGCGGACGAGACGGGCAGCAAGGGCGACCGGAAGCAGCGCAGCGGCACCGCCGCTACGCGCTGAGCGAACTCGGCTGGCGGGCGGCTCGGCGGCGGTGTTCAGTGCCTGCATGAGACTGCTGGTGCTGGGCGGGACGCAGTGGCTCGGGTCGACGGTGGCCCGGAAGGCCGTCGCGCGTGGCCACGAGGTGACGGCCCTGGCGCGCGGCGTGTCGGGCCACGTTCCCCCCGGCGTCACCCTCGTGCGGGCGGACCGGGGCGAGCCCGGCGCGTACGACGCGGTGGCGGACGCCGAGTGGGATGCCGTCATCGACGTGGCGCGCCAGCCGGGCCACGTGCGCGGCGCGCTGAGCGCCCTCGGCGAGCGCACGGAGCACTGGGTGTTCGTCTCCTCGTGCTCGGTGTATGCCGCCCATGACACCCCCGGCGCGGACGAGTCGGCCGCGCTGCTGCCCGCCCACCCGGGCGACACCGCCCCGCCAGAGTCCTACGGCGAGGGCAAGGTGGCCTGTGAGGGTGCGGTGGCGGCCCACCGCGCCGGGGGCAGCTACCTCATCGCCCGCGCCGGGCTCATCAGCGGTCCCGGCGACCACACCGACCGCACGGGCTACTGGCCGCTGCGGTTCGCCCACCCCGCCACCGTCGACGGCGCGGTCCTGGTGCCCGACCAGCCCGGCTTGGCGACCCAGGTCATCGACGTCCGCGACCTTGCGGCGTGGCTCGTGACGTCCGCAGAGACCCGGCAGGCCGGCACCTTCAACGCGGCCGGCGACGTCGTCCCCCTGGCAGAGCACCTGGACTGCGCGCGCCGGGTCGCAGGCCATGACGGGCCGGTCGTGCCGGCCGCCCCGGACTGGCTCGCCGAGCAGGGCGTCCAGGAGTGGGCCGGAGAGCGGTCCCTGCCGTTGTGGTTGAGCACCCCGGGCTGGGAGGCCTTCATGGCCCGGGGCACCGGCGCCGCCCGGGCGGCTGGGCTGGTCCCGCGACCGCTCGAGGACACCCTGCGGGACACCCTGGTGTGGGAGCTGGCCGCCGGCCCGGGGCGCCCGAGGAAGGCAGGGCTCCTGCCGGCCGACGAGCAGGCCCTGCTGCGGGCCCTGCGCTCGCCCTCGGACTCCTGACACATCCCCGAGCGGTCGGGTGTGGGGCGGGAGGCCATACGCGCACGCGAGGCGCTGCCGTAGCGTCGCCGGCATGCGGGGGCCCCGGACCGAGCGCGTCGCGGTCGCGGGCGGTGACCTGGTCGTCCACCTGCTCAACCGGGCCCCCGTCGGCGCCCCCACGCTCGTCGCCCTCCACAGCATCTCCTCCAACGGGCTGTCCTGGCAGCCCGTGGCGGACCTCCTCGAGGGCGAGGTGGGCGTGGTGGCCCCGGACATGCGCGGGCGGGCCGAGAGCGCCGGGCTGCGCTCCGGCGGGCTCGCCGACCACGCGGCCGACGTGCTCGCCATCGCGGACCACTTCGGGCTGGCGCGCCCCCTGGTGTCGGGCCACTCGATGGGCGCCTTCGCCGCCGTCCTCGCGGCCGCCACCTACCCGGAGCGCACCGCGGCCGTCGTCCTCGTGGACGGCGGTGTGGCCTTCCCGACCCCGAGCACGGCCGAGGTCGACGCCGTGCTCGCCTCGGTGATCGGCCCCGCGATGGACCGGCTGCGGATGACCTTCGAGGACGAGCACGCCTACCTCGACTACTGGCGCTCACACCGCGGTCTGGCGCCCTACCTGCACGGACCCGGCAGCGGGTACCTGCGGGCCTTCCTCCTGCACGACCTCGTCGGCGCGAGCGGTGCGCTGCGGTCCTCGAGCTCCCTCGAGTGCGTGCGCGCCGACTGGGGCGACATGACCTCCGACCCCGCCACGCTCGCCGCGGTCCACGCACTCCAGTGCCCCGCTCACCTGCTGTGGGCGAACCGGGGGCTGCTCGACGAGCCGCAGGGCCTCTACACGACCGAGCGCCTCGAGGCCGCGCGGCTGCCTGACGACATCGCGGTGACGCAGCTCTCCACCAACCACTACGGCACGCTCCTCGAGCCCCATGCCGTCGTCGAGGTGGCCCGCGCGATCAGGGACCTGGCTCCCCTCGCCCGGTAGCCGCACCCGCGTGAGCTCGCGGGCGACGAGGTCGTGCTGGGCTCGTCTCGGTCGTTCCATCATCCGGACGGGACCCCCGGCGCCCTCCGGAATAACGGCATGTTGGGTATCGGCAAACCTGCCGTTACCCACATGTGCTGAAAGGACCAGGGCCCATGGCGACCCTCCGACTGGGCGACGACGCGCCCGACTTCACCGCCGCGACCACCGAGGGCGAGCTCTCCTTCCTCGAGTGGAAGGGCGACAGCTGGGCGGTGCTGTTCAGCCACCCCGCCGACTTCACCCCCGTGTGCACCACCGAGCTGGGGCGCGTCGCCGCCCTGCGCGAGGAGTGGGCCAAGCGCAACACGAAGGTGATCGCCGTCTCCGTCGACGCCCTCGAGGACCACGTGGCCTGGAAGCCGGACATCGAGGCGGTCGGTGGCACGCCGGTGGACTACCCGATCATCGCCGACCCCGACCACACGGTCGCCGCGCTCTACGACATGATCCACCCCGGCGCGGGAGACACCTCCCCCGTGCGCTCGGTCTTCGTGATCGACCCCGCCGGGAAGGTCCGCCTCACCATCACGTACCCCAAGACGGCCGGGCGCAACTTCGACGAGGTGCTGCGCGCCCTCGACAGCCTCCAGGTCACCGACTCCGGCCCGTTCTCGACGCCGGCCGACTGGCAGCCGGGCGAGCGCATCATCGTGGCACCCACGCTGAGCACCGACGAGGCACGCGCCCGCTTCAGCGACGTGGAGGAGGTTCGCCCCTACCTCCGCTTCGTCCGGGAGCCCGCCTCCGCCTGAGCGGGCAGACCACGCAGGCGTGCCGTGGTCGCACCGGGTGTGGCCCACGGCACCCCTGCGCGTGGTCCGTGAGGCGCGGCCTCAGTCGCCTTCGGGCTCCGAGGTGCCCTCCGCCCGCTGGGTCTGCGGGTTGGTCGACGCGTCCCGCGGCGCGTCGCCGGTCAGCACGTCGTGGTGCCCCGGCGTCGCGTCGTCGGCCACCGGCGCGTCACGGGTCGGGTCGTCGCGGTTGAGCAGCGCGGTGAGCAGGCGGCCGCCGATCCGCCGGAACGTGCGTCGCGGACGCTCCCGGTCCAGGACGGCCACCTCGAGCTGGCCCGCGGTCAGGGTGCGGGGCGCACCGCCCGCTGGGTCCTTGCCCAGCAGCTCGACCGCGAGCGAGAGTGCGTCGGCCAGGCTCAGGCCCGGGCGCCAGCGGTCCTTCAGCGCGGCCTCGATCTGCTCCCCCGCGCCGCCCATGGCCACGAAGCCGTGCTCGTCGGCGACGGAGCCGTCATAGGTCAGCCGGTAGATCTGGTCGGTCTCCGGGCTCTCACCCACCTCGGCCACCACGATCTCGACCTCGTACGGCTTGGACTCCTGGGTGAAGACCGTGCCGAGGGTCTGCGCGTAGGCGTTGGCGAGACCGCGGGCGGTGACGTCGATCCGGTCGTACGAGTAGCCACGGAGGTCGGCGTAGCGGACCCCGGCCACCCGGAGGTTCTCGAACTCGTTGTACTTGCCGACCGCTGCGAAGGCGATGCGGTCGTAGATCTCCGAGACCTTGTGCAGCGCCCGCGACGGGTTCTCCGCGACGAAGGCGATGCCGCGGTCGTAGCCGAGCACCACCACCGACCGCCCGCGGGCGATGCCCTTGCGGGCGTAGTCCGCCCGGTCCTTCATCAGCTGCTCGGGCGAGACGTAGAACGGCATGCTGGTCATCGGGCACCCCCCGGGTTGCCGTTGCGGCCGGAGATGACCTGCTCGACCACCACCTGCAGGGCGTCGTGGTGGAGGAAGCGCACGCCGTCGAGGTCGACGACGGCCACGGACGGCCAGATGCGCCGGCCGACGTCGGGCCCGCCCGTCGCGGAGTCGTCGTCGGCGGCGTCGTAGATCGCCTCCACGGCCACGGCGATGCCCTCGTCGGCGGACAGGCCGGGGCGCCACGTCTTCTTCATCGCCCCCCGGGCGAAGAGCGAGCCCGAGCCGACGCTGTGGTGGTCCTTCTCCTCGTAGCAGCCACCGGTGACGTCGTAGGAGAAGATCCGGCCCTGGCCGCGGTCGAGGTCGTACCCGGCGAAGAGCGGCACCACGGACAGGCCCTGCATCGCCATCGCGAGGTTGGCCCTGATCATCGAGGCCAGCCGGTTGGCCTTGCCCTCGAGCGAGAGGAGCGTCCCCTCGATCTTCTCGTAGTGCTCGAGCTCGACCTGGAACAGCTTCACGAGCTCGATGGCGATGCCCGCCGTGCCGGCGATGCCGACGGCGGAGTACTCGTCGGCCGCGAACACCTTCTCCATGTCGCGGTTGGCGATGATGTTGCCCATCGTCGCCCGGCGGTCGCCGGCCATCACCACGCCACCGTCGAACGTCACCGCAGCGATGGTCGTGCCGTGGGGGGCCTCGAAGGCGCCCCCCGGTGGGAGCGGTCGGCGTGACGGCAGCAGGTGGGGCGCGTGCGCGCCGACGAACTCGGTGAAGGACGACGAGCCGGCGGCGAGGAACGCCGCCGGCAGCCGTCCAGCGTCAGGTCCGAGGCTCACTGGCCGCCCTTCTGGACGAAGCCGCGCACGAACTCCTCCGCGTTGGACTCGAGCACCCCGTCGATCTCGTCGAGGACGGTGTCGATGTCGCTGTCGAGGTTCTCCTTGCGGGCGCTGGCCTCCGGCGACGCCGGGGTGGGCTCCGGCGCCTCGTCGGGCGCGTCGTCGCGGCGCTGCGGCCGGCTCTGCTCCTGGCTTGGCATCTCGTGACCTCCGTCTGTGTCCCTGCTGACGACCCTAGTGCGACCCTAGCCCGATGCCGACGCCAACTCGCGAAGAAGGGCGGCGGCATCCACACTTCGGTCGAGCAACGGCCCGACACTCTCCCGAGTGCCCCGCAGCGGCTCGAGCATCGGGACCCGCTGGAGTGACGAGTGCCCCGGCACGTCGAAGATCACCGAGTCCCACGAGGCGGCGGCGATCTGGTCGGGGTACTTCGCGAGGCACTTGCCCCGGAAGTACGCCCGGGTGTCCGTGGGTGGTTCGTGCACGGCGTGCAGCGCCTCCTCGTCGGTGACGAGCTCCTCGAAGCGGCCGGCGGCCCGCAGCCGGTGGAACAGACCCTTGTCGGGCCGCACGTCCGACCACTGGATGTCGATGGCCTTGAGCCGATGGTCGGTCCACTCCAGCCCGTCCCTGTCGATGTAGCCCTGCAGCACCTTCAGCTTGGCGACCCAGTCCACCTCGCGGGCGGCCTCCATCGGGTCCCGCTCGAGCCGCTCGAGCACCAGGGCCCACCAGCGCATGACCTCTGCCGTGTCGGGGTCGAGCTCCCCACCGTTGCGGCTCTGGAGGTAGCGGTCCGCCAGCTCGTGGTAGCGCCAGAGCAGCTGGACGGCGGTCAGGCGGGTGCCGTCGCGCAGCTCGATGACCTCCTGGCACGTCGGGTCGTGGCTCACCTGGTGGAGGGTGTGCACCGGCCGGTTCACCGTGAGGTCGACGTCGAGGAAGCGGTCCTCGATCATCGCGAGCACCAGGGAGGTCGTCCCGAGCTTGAGCAGGTTGGCGACGTCGCAGTGGTTCGCGTCACCGATGATGACGTGCAGCCGGCGGTAGAGGTCGGCGACCGCGTGCGGCTCGTCGCGGGTGTTGACGATCGGCCGCTTCAGGGTGGTCTCGAGCCCGACCTCCACCTCGAAGAAGTCGCTGCGCTGGCTGATCTGGAAGCCCGCGGTGCGGGAGTCCTGGCCGATCCCGACCCGGCCCGAGCCGCACATCACCTGGCGCGCGACGAAGAAGGGGATCAGGTGGCGGACGATGTCGCTGAACGGCGTCTCGCGCCGCATCAGGTAGTTCTCGTGGGTGCCGTAGGACGCGCCCTTGCCATCGGTGTTGTTCTTGTAGAGGTTCACCCCGGGCGGCACCTGCGAGAGCCGGCGCACCGACTCCCGCATGATCAGCTCCCCCGCGCGGTCCCAGGCGACCGCCGCCCGCGGCGAGGTCACCTCGGGTGAGCTGTACTCGGGGTGGGCGTGGTCGACGTAGAGCCGTGACCCGTTGGTGAGCACCACGTTGGCCAGCGAGGGGTCGTCCTCGTCGGTGAGCTGGCTCGCGTCAGCGGCGGCACGGCCCATCTCGAAGCCCCGCGCGTCACGCAGGGGGGCCTCGTCCGCGTAGTCCCACGAGGCGTGTGCCGCTCGGATGCCCTGCGCCGACGCGTAGGCGTGCACCACCTGGCCCGACAGGAGCATGGGGTTGGCGGCGGGGTCGCCGGGCACGGAGATGCCGTACTCGGTCTCGATCCCCATCACGCGGCGTACCGTCATGCCTGAACCCTAAGCGCCCGGGACGGCGCCGCGCGGCGGGACCGCGCCCCGGGGCCCTGTAGCGGGGGCGGACCCCGACCACCATGATGGGCCGATGCGCCACTCCCCCGTCGCGATGTCGCCCGTCACCGCCGGGTTCACCGCCCTGATGAGCCGGCTGCGCACGCCGGTGGAGACCCTCGACCTCGCCGAGATCCAGGCCGGGCGCGGGTTCGCCTACCCAGCCAGGCCACCGTTCACCTGGGTCACCGGGACGGTCGACCCCGTGGTCGGGATCACCTACGGCACGGCGCCCGCGCGCGACGGGTACGAGGTCCCCCTGCGCATCTACCGGCCCCGCGAGGCCCGCGACAGCGAGACCGACATCCCGGTGGTGGTCTTCCTCCATGGCGGCGGCTGGGTCCAGGGCAACGTCGTGGCCTACGACCCCCTCTGCACCCACCTCGCGCGGAGGGTCCGGGCCGTGGTGGT
Source organism: Pedococcus sp. (assembly GCF_036554925.1). NCBI lineage: Bacteria > Bacillati > Actinomycetota > Actinomycetes > Micrococcales > Intrasporangiaceae > Pedococcus > Pedococcus sp. The sequence continues at coordinate 4,616 of NZ_DATBMI010000062.1, read as the reverse complement.
GAGCGTCGACTACCGGATGGCACCGGAGCACAAGGCGCCCGCCGCGGCACACGACTGCATCGACGCCACCCGGTGGGTCGCCGGGCACGCAGCGGTGCTGCGCGCCGACACCTCCCGCCTGGCGGTCTGCGGCGACAGCGCCGGCGGCAACCTCGCGGCGGTGCTCGCGCAGGCGGCCCGCGACGAGGGCGGCCCCCGGATCCTGCACCAGTCGCTCGTCTACCCCGCCACCGACCTCACGCTCGCCTCGCCGTCGATCGACGAGCACGCCGACGCCCCCATGCTCACCCGGGCGAACATCCTGGCCTTCCGCCGCCACTACCTGCCCGAGGGCGCCGACCTCACCAGCCCCGTGCTCTCACCGCTGTTCGGCGACCTCGCCGGGCTCCCACCAGCGCTGATCCAGACCGCGGACCTCGACCCGCTGCGCGACGACGGCCTCCGCTACGCCGATGCCCTCCGGGCCGCAGGGGTGCCGACGCGGCTGACGAACTACGTCCGGGTCCCCCACGGCTTCGCGTCCTTCCCCGGGGCCACGCCGATCGGTGCCCAGCACCGCGCCGAGCTGGTCCACGAGCTGAGGTCCCACCTGTATGCCGCCGGGGGCGACGGCGCGCCTCCGCCCCGTTAGTCTGCGAGGAGCAGCCGCCCTGAGCCCCCGAGGAGTCCCATGCGCGACATCGTCGTGTTCTCCGGCAGCGCCCACCGTGAGCTCGCCCGGCACATCTGTGCCGAGCTCTCCGTCGACCTCGCCCCCTCGGAGACCAAGCGCTTCAGCAACGACTGCCTGCAGGCGCAGCTGCTCGCCAACTGCCGCCAGCGCGATGTCTACATCGTGCAGCCGCTGGTGCCACCGACCCAGGAGCACCTCATGGAGCTCCTCCTCATGATCGACGCGGCCCGTGGGGCGTCGGCCGCGCAGATCACGGCCGTCATCCCGCACTACGCGTATGCGCGCTCTGACAAGAAGGACGCCTCCCGCATCTCGCTGGGGGGACGGTTGGTGGCCGACATGCTCGTGGCCGCCGGCGTGGACCGCGTCCTCACGATGACGCTGCACGCGCCCCAGGTCCACGGGTTCTTCTCCGTGCCGGTCGACCACCTCACTGCCATCGGAGTGCTCGCCGAGCACTTCCGCGACCACGACCTGACCCGGGCCGTGGTCGTCTCGCCAGACCTCGGCAACGCCAAGACCGCCACCCAGTTCGCCCGGCTGCTCGGCCTGCCCGTCGCGGCCGGCAGCAAGCAGCGGCTGGGCGACGACCGGGTCGTCATCGACTCCATCGTGGGCGACGTCGAGGGCAGGCGCGCCATCATCCTCGACGACGAGATCGCCACCGGCGGCTCCATCGTCGAGCTGCTCGACCGGCTCGCCGAGCGGGGGTGCACCGAAGCCGCCGTCGCCTGCACGCACGGGCTCTTCGCCGGTCCGGCGGTCGAGCGCCTGCGCGACCACCCGCACATCAGCGAGGTCGTCACCACCGACACCGTGCCCGCGCCGGCACGCTGGCCCGAGCTGCGGGTGCGCTCGGTCGCCGGCCTGTTCGCGGAGGCCATCTCGCGCATCCACGCCGGGGAGTCGGTCAGCAGCCTCTTCGACGGAGTCGACCCCACGCACGCCCCGCCGCACCCCACGCTCTTCGACAGGGTGCGCGCGTGACCGCTGGCCCCCACGCCCCTGCCCGCACCACGGGGGTCGGGGCCGCTGCTTGCGCCGACGGCGCGGCGATCCTGCTCTTCGCGGCGCTCGGGCGCAGCAGCCACTCCGAGGGGCTGAGCGCGGCGGGCGTGCTGCAGACGGCCTGGCCGTTCCTGGCAGGGGCGGGTGCCGGCTGGCTCATCGCCCGCGCGAGCGCAGGTCAGTGGCCGCTGTCCCCTCGCGGCGGCGCGGTCGTCTGGGTCGGCGCGGTGGCGGGCGGAATGCTTCTTCGGCGGCTCACGGGTGCGGGCACCGACCCGGCGTTCGTCGTCGTCGCGACGGTGTTCCTCGGCGCCGCGCTGCTCGGGTGGCGCGCCGCGGCGATGGTCCTCCGGCGGCGCTGAGGGGCGGGCCCGAGCGGCTGGCCTGTCAGGCTGCGGCGCTGGCGGCGCAGGAGGCGGTGGCGACCCACATCGGGCCGGCGTTGGTCTGGACGACCTGACGGATGACACGGTAGGTGGAGCCATCCCACGTGAACTCGTACCCCGGGCGGATCTCGCGGTGCAGCGGGTACCGCTTGCCGTCACGAGTGCCTCCGGTGCAGAGGGCGTATCGAGGGATCATGCAATGAGCGTAGGTCCGTCGATCCGGTTGCCCGCGGATCCTTACCGTTCCCTGACCTGGGCAAGATCGAAAAGTTACACGCGTTCACGAGGCATGGTGCCCTATGCCCGGATCTGCGCTAAATGTCCCTCGCGAGACTTCTCGCCGGCCACGGTGCCCACTCCCGGCGGCCGCGCCGCACGCCCAGAGCCCGTGCCTCCCCCGGCGTGTGCCACACGGTGGACGTGGTCGCGCCGAAGCGTTGCTCGACCCGCACGCGCCGCAGCCCGCTGACCCGCTCGGTGCCGCCCCCTGTCACGTCGTCGATCACCTGTTCGAGCTCGCCCAGGGCCTCGGCAAGGTCGGCGTCGCAGGCGTCGCAGGTGCACGCCGGGACACCGAACCAGTGCGGACTGGTCGTCCGGCACATCAGGGTCGGGACCTCGGTGATCGCCACCTCCAGCACGGCCGCCGAGCGGCGTGCGGGCGTGAGGACGAACACCTCACGGATTCCGGCCACGCGTGCGTCATCGGGCCATGGCTGCCGCAGGTCGAGCTCCGAAGGCCGGCCGCGGCGCACGCGGACCTCGAACTCGCCGGCAAGGCGCTGCAGGCGCCTGGACACGTCGGCGGGCAGGCCGGCATACACCTCGGAGAGATCGCGGGTGACCCGCGAGTAGGCCACCTCCGGTGGCCCCTCGCGCCCCCAGCGCAACCCCATCCAGCGGATCCCGGCGTCGAGAGGGATGGGCTAGAGGTACTGGCCGGTGTTGGCGACGTTGTCGATCGAGCGGCCCGGCTCCGTGCCGGACTTCCCGGTGATGAGGGTGCGGATGTAGACGATCCTCTCGCCCTTCTTGCCCGAGATGCGCGCCCAGTCGTCGGGGTTGGTGGTGTTCGGGAGGTCCTCGTTCTCCTTGAACTCGTCGACGCAGCTCGCGAGCAGGTGGTCCACCCGGATGCCGTGCTGGTTCTGAGTGAGGAAGTCCTTGATGGCCATCTTCTTCGCCCGGTCGACGATGTTCTGGATCATGGCTCCGGAGTTGAAGTCCTTGAAGTACAGGACCTCCTTGTCGCCGTTGGCGTAGGTGACCTCGAGGAAGCGGTTCTCCTCGATCTCGGAGTACATCCGCTCGACCGCCGCGGTGATCATCGCGTCGACCGTCGCCTGACGGGACCCCCCGTGCTCGGAGAGGTCGTGCTCGTGCAGGGGCAGGCTCGGCACGAGGTACTTGGAGAAGATGTCGCGGGCGCTCTCGGCGTCGGGGCGCTCGATCTTGATCTTCACGTCGAGGCGGCCCGGGCGCAGGATCGCGGGGTCGATCATGTCCTCGCGGTTGCTCGCCCCGATCACGATGACGTTCTCGAGGCGCTCGACGCCGTCGATCTCCGAGAGCAGCTGCGGCACGATCGTCGTCTCCACGTCGGAGGAGACACCGGAGCCGCGGGTGCGGAACAGGCTGTCCATCTCGTCGAAGAAGACGACCACAGGGGTGCCGTGGGAGGCCTTCTCACGCGCCCGCTGGAAGATCAGCCGGATGTGCCGCTCGGTCTCGCCGACGTACTTGTTGAGCAGCTCGGGGCCCTTGATGTTGAGGAAGAACGACTTGCCGACCGGCTTGCCCTCCTTCTCGGCGACCTTCCTGGCCAGGGAGGCTGCGACCGCCTTGGCGATGAGGGTCTTGCCGCAGCCGGGCGGGCCGTAGAGCAGGACGCCCTTGGGCGGCTTGAGCTGGTGCTCCTTGAAGAGGTCCGGGTGGAGGTAGGGCAGCTCGACGGCGTCACGGATCGCCTCGATCTGCCCGGCCAGGCCGCCGATGTCCTCGTAGTCGATGTCCGGGACCTCCTCCAGGACCAGCTCGGAGACCTCGGCCTTGGGGATCCGCTCGTACACGAAGCCGGACCGGGGCTCGAGCATGAGCGCGTCACCGACGCGGATCGGCTCGCCCTCGAGCGACTCGGCGATCCGGCACACGCGCTCCTCGTCGGCGTGGGCCACCACGAGCACCCGGTCGCCGCCGAGGAGCTCCTTGATCATGACGACCTCGCCGGTGCGCTCGAAGCCGCAGGTGGCCACGACGTTCATGGCCTCGTTGAGCCGCACCTCGCGGCCCGCGGAGAGCTCGGCGGGGTCGACCGCGGGGCTGACCGCCACGTGCATCTTGCGGCCGCCCGTCAGGATGTCGACCGTCGCGTCGTCGTAGGACTCCATGACGATGCCATAGGCCGCCGGCGGCTGGGCCAGCCGGTCCACCTCGCTCTTGAGGGTGACGATCTGCTCGCGCGCCTCCTTGAGCGTGCGCACCAGTCGCTCGTTCTGGGAGGAGATGGTGGCCAGGTTGGACTGCAGCTGGAGCACCTTGGTCTCGAGCTC
>NZ_DATBMI010000057.1:0-10275 GCF_036554925.1 Pedococcus sp. | reverse complement strand
GTGCCGACCCATTCTCCGAGCCGGCGATGCCGGTTCGGAGAATGGGCCGGCCATCCGTATACTCATCGTCCGTGCCCCCGGGCACGTGCCGCCTTAGCTCAGTCGGCCAGAGCGATTCACTCGTAATGAATAGGTCAAGGGTTCGATTCCCTTAGGCGGCTCAGATGGCGCCCCCGACTCCGGTCGGGGGCGTTTCCGCTGTTCGGCCCCGGGGCCCGCCGACGACGCCGGGTACTAGGTCAAGTGATGTAGGCCGTCGTGGTCAGTCCGGTGGACCCTCACACCTCCGAGTGCTGGTTCCCTTCTCTAGGACCAGATCGCCCGAGGACGGGGCGTGGGGTCTGTTCAGGGTTCGGGGGGCGTTCGGGGAGGGGCGGAGCGCATGTTCAACAGGTCTGTGGTTCTCGCTGGGTTGGTGGCACTCGGGGTCGCCGTCGGCACCGCGCTACCCGCGGCAGCATCGGTAGGGACGGCACCGCGGGCCTGCGCGCAGCCGAACGGCCGGGTCACCAGTGTCGTGATCGACGGACCCCGCACCTTCATCGCGGGCGACTTCACCTCGGTGCGGACCCCGTCGGGAACATCGGTGACCAGGCAGCGGTTCGCAGCCCTCCACACCGGAACCTGCGAGCTGCTGTCGTGGAGTCCGAGTGCCAACGCGTCGGTGGAGGCACTGCAGGTCGTGGGCAACACCGTCTACGCCGGCGGCGCGTTCACCTCTGTCAACGGCAGTACGCGCAACCGGCTCGCCGCCATCAACGCGGACACGGGGCAGCTCCTCGGTTTCAACCCCGGGATGAACAAGACCGTCCGGACCCTGGCCGTCTCCGCCGACCGGCTCTTCGCCGGCGGCGACTTCACCGCAGTCGGAACCATGACCCGCAAGAAGCTGGCGGCATTCTCGCTCCCCTCGGGCGGCCTGGTCTCGAACTGGAAGCCGGTCGCCTCGGGTGCGGTGACGACGCTGGCCGTGTCAGCCGACGCCAGCCTGGTGTACGTCGGCGGGAACTTCACGTCTCTCGCCGGAAGCTCCAGCAGCCCCTACCTGGCCGCGGTGCACGCCGACGACGGCAGCCTCGAGCCCGGCTTCCGGCCACGCCCCGGCTGGCCCATGATCGAGGTCATCGCCGATGCGAACGGTGTCTATGGCGGAGGCGGCGGCTCTGGTGGCCACCTCGCCATCTGGAACCTCGACGGCAGCCTTGCGCAGCCGGTCTACCAGACCGACGGGGGCGTCCAGGCCCTCGTGATCGACGGCGACTCCCTCTACGCAGGAGGGCACTTCACCAACTACTGCATCGGCAACACCGGTTCGGGGTCGCCCTTCCTCTGCACGAACCCGCTGCCACGCCGCAAGCTCTTCGAGGTGTCGCTCAGCACCGGCGCGCTGACGTCCTGGGCTCCCGTGCTCAACAGCGCCCACGGCGTCTTCGCCCTGCAGGTCGACCCCGGCTCGGGGGCGCTCTGGGTCGGCGGCGACTTCACCAAGGTCGGCTCCACGTCGGTGTCCAAGCTCGCGGTCTTCCCGTAGCCGGGCGCCGCACGGCGTCAACCCCACGTGGGACCAGCGCGGTCAGGAGCCGGCGAACCTGCCGAGGCTGCCCGGCCACCCTGCCGAGGCTGCCCGGCGACCGGACAGTGGTTGCCCGGCGACCGGACGGTGGCTGCGCGGCGACCGGACGGTGGCTGCCCGCGCGCTGGGTCAGCTGAAGCTGAGGTAGCCGACGGCGGACGAGGAGCCGACCGTCCCGGTGACCCTGATGACCATGTCACGGCGGGGGTTGCGCACGACCAGCTCGTTGGAGCACCGGCCGTCGGACCCAGTCGTGCACGGGTTCTTGCGCACCCGGAACTTGGCGCTGGCGCTGTCGTCGCTCCAGTACACCTTCACGCCGGCGACCGGGCGTCCGTTGCTGTCGGCGACCTTGGCGATGTAGGTCTGCGTGCCATCCGGGAGGTAGTTGAGGCAGTGGTTGGGCGCCAGCTGCCGCTCCGGCTGGCGCTTGGGGACCGTGCAGGTGACGGTCACGTCGTAGGTGGGGGCGGCGTTGGCCGCGCCCGCGGGCCAGAGCAGCCCGAGCGCTGCCGCAGTAGCGCCGATGGCGTAGGTGTGACGGGACATGTGGGCGAAGGTACGCCCCGATCCGACCCTCTACGTCCCACCAAGGGGTGACATCTCCCTCGCCCTCGGGCACGAGGCAAGTGCAGGCTGCCGGTCGCACCGCGCACCAGGTCACACCAGCGCAGCCAGTCCCGGCCATTCACAGATCTGCAGGGGTCAACGAGGTCGTCCGCACCAAGCCTCATGCAGATGGATGAGGTGGGCACACGCATTCAGGACGACCCGCTCATCGCGCGGGACCGCCATGATCGGCAGATCAGCGCCACTCGGCTGCCGGCACGACCGCGGCTTGCCGAAGGCGCGGATCGCGGGCCGGTGGCAACGGGGGCTGGTGCGCACACGTGGGCGGGGGGCGGCGAACACGCGCGGCCTGTGAGCGAAGTGAGGGTGGACATGGGGGCACGACACCAACGGGGCTGGCGCAGGCTCGCGTGGTCGGGAACCGTCGCGGGGCTGGTCCTCGCAGGAGGGCTGGTGCAGGCCACCGCGGCGCACGCGGCCGTCGGCCAGAGTCCGGCGCGGACCTGGGGCGTGGGACCGGACACGACGACACCCGCGGCTGGAGGGAAGCCGCGGGTGCTGGCGATCCTCCCGATCGGTGACCGCATCTTCGTGGGCGGCACGTTCGACACCGTCATCGACCCGGCCGGCATCACCTACCCGGCCAAGAACATCGCCGTCTTCTCGGCGACCACCGGTGCCGCGGACCTCAGCTTCAAGGCCAGCGCGGGCGACACGGTGACGACCCTCGCCACCGACGGCTCCCAGGTGTTCATCGGCGGCGCCTTCAACACGGTCAACGGAGTGAACCGGCGCGGTCTCGCCGCCGTGGACTCCCGCACCGGCCTGCTGACCTCATGGAACGCGACCGTGAACGCCGGACAGGTGGACGCCCTGGCCTACTGGGGCGGCTCCCTCTACGCGGGTGGCAACTTCGGCTCGATCTCCGGTTCGGGCGGGACCTCGCGGGCGTTCGCGGCCAAGCTCAGCTCCTCGTCCGCCGCGGTCGACACGGGCTGGTCGGCCGCACCCAACGAGCGCGTCCGGGCCCTCAACGTCGCGGTGGGCGGGGGTCGGCTCTACCTCGGCGGTGAGTTCAGCCAGGTCTCGGGTCGCGGCGGCACGAACAAGCTGGCGGCCGTGTCGCTGTCGAGCGGCGCCGTCGACACGGCGTTCGTCGCGCCGCCCACCAACGACGGCGCCTACTCGCCCGTCTACGACCTGACCTCTGACGCCTTCCGTGTGTATGCCGCGTCCGCCGGTGGGGGCGGCGCCTGCGCCGCCGCCAGCGCCACCACTGGAGCGCTCGTGTGGACGGCGAAGAGCAACGGCAACATGCAGTCCGTGCGGCTGAAGGACGGCCTGCTGTACTGCGCCGGGCACTACGGCGGGGCCGGTTCCTTCATGGGCCAGGACCGCCAGAAGCTGGCCGCGGTCGACGCGGCGACGGGGGTGCTCGACTCGTTCGCGCCGCGCATCAACAGCTCCCAGGGCCCCTGGGCACTGGCCGTCGACGCCGACCACCTGTACATGGGCGGCGACTTCAACAAGGTCTCAGGGGTGCGCCAGCCGCACTTCGCGATGTTCGTCGACAGCTCCGCCCGCACGAAGCCCGCCGCGCCCGCAAGCCTGCTGGGCGAGGCCGGGACCGGGCTCGTGGACCTCAGGTGGTCGCCGTCCTCGACCGACGGCGGCTCGAAGGTGACGAAGCACCGCGTGTACCGCAGCACGACGGCGGGTGGCCAGAACCTCGGGCAGCCGCTGGCCTCGGTCTCCGGGAGCACCTGGACCTACCGTGACACGAACGTGGTCAACGGGACGCGGTACTACTACGTCGTCATCGCGGAGAACGCGCTCGGCAAGAGCGCTCCCTCGGAGGAGGCCTCGGCCACCCCCAGTGCGAGCACCGTCGTCACACCCCCCTCGGCCCCGCGCGGCCTGGCGGTCGACAACACGTCGGGTCCCCTGCGCCTGTCCTGGAACGCGCCGCTGACCACCGGCGGAGCCCCGGTGACGTCCTACCGGATCTACCGGTCCGCGGCCCCGGCCTCGCAGCCCAGCACGCCGCTGACGACGGTGGGCGGGACGACGACCACCTGGGACGACCTCGGTGGCATGCCGGGTGTGACCTACTACTACATCGTCCGGGCGGTGAACTCAGCCGGCCCTGGTCCGGCCTCGAACGAGGCGTCCGCGATGGCGCTGCAGACCCCGCCTGACGCTCCGGTCCTGAGCGGGACCGTCGTCGCCGGCCCGGGCGCCCGCCTCACCTGGACCATCCCGGCGAACAACGGGGCGCCGATCGAGAAGTACGTCATCCTCCGGGACGCCGTGCGGCTGGTGGTGCTCCCCGCCGACGCCAGCCAGGGGCCGACGACCTTCACGGACACCACCGCGAGCAACGGCACGCACGTCTACCAGATTCGCGCGGCCAACTCCGGTGGCAACGGTGACCTGTCCAACAAGGTGAGCCTGCGGATCCGCTGAGCAGGCAGCCCCGGGGAGCCCCGGTCTGCGGGACCAAGTGCCCTGCAGGCCGGGGCCCGGGCGCGCCTAGCGTGGCCACCAGGGGGAGAGAGGCGGTGCACCATGTTCACCGACCGTCGTGACGCCGGACTCCAGCTCGCCCAAGCCCTGCGCCGGTTCCGCGGCCCCGACACCGTCGTCCTCGGGTTGCCGCGCGGTGGTGTGCCTGTGGCCGCGGAGGTCGCCGCGCAGCTGGGGGCGCCCCTGGACGTCATCGTGGTCCGCAAGCTCGGGGTGCCCTACCAGCCCGAGCTGGCGATGGGGGCCGTCGGCGAGGGAGACGTGACCGTCCTCAACCACGAGGTGCTCGCCCACCTGCACGTCAGCGAGGTCGAGCTGTCCGCGGTCGCGAGGCGCGAGCGGCAGGTCGTCGTCGAGCGGGCCCACCGCTTCCGCCCCGGCCGGGATGCGCTCGCGCTGGAGGGGAAGGTCGCCATCATCGTCGACGACGGCATCGCCACCGGCTCGACAGCCCACGCGGCGTGCGCCGTGGCACGCGCGGCGGGCGCGGTCACGGTGGTGCTCGCGGTGCCCGTCGCGCCGGCCGACTGCGGCGCCGAGCACTGGCCCGAGGTCGACGAGTTCGTCTGCCTGGACCGCCCCCTCTGGTTCCACGCCGTCGGGCAGTTCTACGAGGACTTCAGCCAGACCAGCGACGACGAGGTGGCGGCCCTGCTGCGCCTCGCCGCGGCCGCGGCACCGTCCGGCCAGGCCACCGATGAGGCCCGGCCCGCGGTCGCCCGGCTCGCCCCGGAGCACGCCACCGACGACCGCGAGGTGCGCATCCCGGTCAGCGGGGCCGAGCTTGCGGGCCACCTGGTGGTTCCTTCGCCGGCGCGCGGCGTCGTGGTGTTCGCGCACGGCAGTGGCAGCAGCCGGCACTCCCCGCGCAACCGCTACGTCGCCTCGGTGCTGCAGGACGGGGGGCTGGGGACACTGCTCTTCGACCTCCTCACACCGGCCGAGGAGGCGCACCGCGGCAACGTCTTCGACATCGACCTGCTCGCGAGCCGGCTCCTCGAGGCCACCGCCTGGCTCGAACGCGAACCCGCCGCGTCGGGCCTGACGATCTCCTACTTCGGGGCCAGCACCGGGGCGGCCGCCGCGCTCGCGGCCGCCGCCGCCCGCCCGGACCGGACCGGAGCCGTCGTCTCACGTGGGGGCAGGCCGGACCTCGCGATGCCGGTCCTGGCGCAGGTGCAGACACCCACCCTGCTCATCGTGGGCAGTCGCGACGAGATGGTGCTGGAGCTGAATCGTCGCGCCCAGCGCCAGCTCCGGTGCGAGAGCCGGCTGGCGGTCGTGCCGGGGGCCACGCACCTGTTCGAGGAGCCGGGGACCCTCGCGCAGGCGGCCCGCCTGGCACGGGACTGGTTCCTCACCCACGTGCCCCTGACGCCGGTTCCGGAAGGCGCTGCGGGACAATAGGGGGCGTGACCGACCCCCGCGCCTACCCGCTCGGGGGTCGCAGGGCCTGGTCGGTCTACGCCGCGGCGGTCTCCATCTACATCCTCGCGGTGTTCCACCGCAGCTCCCTCGGCGTGGCCGGCCTGGTCGCGGCCGATCGGTTCGACATCACCGCGGCGCAGCTGTCGGTCTTCACCATGGTCCAGCTGTTCGTCTACGCCGCGATGCAGATCCCGGTGGGCGCCCTGCTGGACAGGTTCGGCGCCAAGCGCCTGCTCGCCGCCGGAGTCACCACGATGACGCTGGCCCAGTTCGGTTTCGCGTTCGCGCGGTCGTTCGAGGCCGGCATCCTGGCGCGGGTGGCCGTGGGCGTCGGTGACGCCATGGTCTTCATCCCGCTGCTGCGGATCGTCGCGCTGTGGTTCCCACCCATCCGCATCCCCATCGTCACCCAGCTCACCGGTCTGCTCGGGCAGGTCGGAGCGCTCGCGGCCGCGGCGCCGCTCGTCGCGGCCCTGCAGTTCTGGGGGTGGACTCCCTCGTATGCCGCGGCCGCGAGTGTGGGGATCGTGCTCGGTGTGGTCCTCGTGCTCGTCGTCCGAGACTCGCCCTACCCGGACCACGAGCTCGACCGGATCAAGGTCCGCGCCATCGCCCGGGCGGTGCGCAGCGCCTGGAACACCCCCGGCACCCGCCTGGGCCTGTGGTCGCACTTCTCGGCCCAGTTCGGGGCGACGGTCTTCGCCCTGCTGTGGGGCTACCCGTTCCTCGTGGCGGGCCAGGGGCTCGCGCCGGGCACCGCTGGGCTCCTGCTGATGCTGATGACCGTGACGACCGTCGTCACCGGCCCCCTTGTCGGGGGCTTCGTCACCCGGTACCCCTTCTCGCGGTCCACCCTGATCCTGGGCATCGTCGGGGCGATCGCCACGGTGTGGGCGGTGGTGCTGCTGTGGCCGGGCCGCTCCCCGCTCTGGCTGCTCGTCCTCCTCGTGGTCGTGACGGCCGTCGGCGGTCCCGGCTCGATGGTCGGCTTCGACCTCGCCCGCACCTTCAACCCGCCGACCCGCGTCGGCAGCGCCACCGGCATCGTCAACGTCGGTGGCTTCGTCGCCTCGCTCTCGACCGTCACCCTCATCGGGATCGTGCTCGACGTCGTGGCGCCGGGCGGGCCGAGCACCTACACCGTCGACTCCTTCCGGGCCGCCATGTCGGTCCAGTACATCGTGTGGGCGATCGGGGTCGCGCAGATCCTGCGCTACCGCCGAACGGTGCGCAGGGACCTGCGCGAGAACGACCCCGAGGCGTATGCCGCGCTGCGGGCCGGCCGGGCGACCGTCCCGCGCTGACGGTTCAGCCGGTCAGCCCTTGTTGACGCTGACCTTCATCACCGTGCCGTTGCCCGAGGTCTCCCGCACGCGCACCGTGGTGCCCGTGTCGGGGACGTCGACGCTGCTCCAGCCGGGCTGGTAGCGACCGGCGTGGTCGCCGGTGCAGGCGTGGGTGTCGCAGTCGGTCCAGTACCTCTTGCTGTCGTCGAACAGCGGGACCGCGGGCTTGGAGCCGATCCGCGCGGCGACGCCGTCGGAGTGGAGCGTGTAGCCCTGGGTCCGCTCGAGCCCGAAGGTCGCGTCGTACGTCTGGATGCGCGGTCGCATCAGCGTGCCGTCGGCCCAGTGGCTCAGGCCGGGGTTGGCGTCGACGGGCAGGATGAGCCCGCCCCCCGGGTGGTCGCCGACGCTGTTGTCGCCGAACGAGGTGTCCCAGTAGCTGACGAGCAGGCCGTTCTGGTACGCGAAGTGCTCCACCCAGTTGGGCTTCGTGCTGAGGTAGCCGAAGTTGTACGGCCCGGTCCGCAGCGAGGCGTCGAACCCGAGGTACTGCCGGTTCTCCAGCACGTAGGCGTTGAAGAACGACTGCTCCTCCGAGCCGGTCGTCGTCCGGAACCCGTCCAGCGTCCAGCCCTCGTCGGCCTCCGCCGTGCCGACCGGCTGGCCGTCCAGGGAGATCGCGTCGGCCTGGAAGCCCGACTCGCTCAGCGCCCCGTCAGTGACGTACCGGAACCCGAGCGTCACCGTCTTGCCTGCCCAGGCGGACAGGTCCGCGGTGAGGTCGACCCACACGTCGCCGGTGCTGCCCGTGATCCCGTTGCCGAGGTTCTGGCTGTTCGGGTTCGTCGTCGTTGAACGGTTGGTCCGCACCGATGTCCCGTCCACCGTGAGGTAGGCGTAGTCCCAGTCCGTCTCGATGTCGTAGCGGACCTTCGCCGTGAGTGCCCCCGCGCCGATGGTCACCTGCTTCGTCATGGAGTTGTCGAGGTTGTCGCCGGAGTCGCTGTAGAAGTACTTCGAGCCCTCGAACGGCGAGCCGAGCTCCAGCGGGACCTGCTTGTCCGGGAGGAGCACGAAGGCGGCCTGGGCCAGCTTGCTGTTGTACTCGGCCGGGCCGAGGGTGAGGTCCGCCTTCCTGCCCTCTCGGACGGTGGCGAAGTTGAGCCAGCCGAGCTGGAACTTCTCCCACGCACCCATGTGCGTGGGCTTGGTGCCGATCCCGTCCTCCGGCCGGCCGCTGTTGCCGTACGAGCCGGAGCTCATCAGCGTCCAGAAGCCGGTCGAGTTCTCGGCGCCGCCGGTGTTCCCCGAGGTGTCGTACAGGTCGGGCAGGCCGAGGTCGTGCCCGAACTCGTGCGCGAAGACACCCACGCCGCCGTTCTCCGGCTCGATCGTGTAGTCCCCGACCCAGTACTTCGAGCCGCCGATCCTGACGCCGCCCGCCTTGTTGAACTCGGGTCCGGTGCTGTTGAAGTCACCGAAGTTGGCGTACCAGCGGTGCGACCAGATGGCGTCCTCGCCGTAGGAGCCGCCTCCGGTCTCCTCGCCCTCACCGGCGTGCACCGCTTGGAAGTGGTCGATGTAGCCGTCGGCCTCGTCGAAGTTGCCGTCACCGTCGTGGTCGTAGCGGTCCCAGACGTCGAAGCGCGACAGGTAGTCGTCGATCTCGGCGGCGCTCTTGCCGGCCGCCAGCTCGCTGGCGTACCAGGACTTGAGCGCGTCGGCGACGAAGAGCCAGGTGTCGGGGCAGGCGATGTCGCCGCAGTAGTTGGCGCCGTAGCTGGCGGCGTTGCCGGGCACCTTCACCCAGTCGGTGATGTCGCCGTTGACGGTGTACCGGCCGGAGGACTGCTCGAGGTAGTAGTTGCGCATCGAGACCGCGCCCTCCTTCTCGGAGAAGAGCAGGTCCTCGTAGTAGGCACGCGAGAAGTCCTTGGTCCAGATGGTCGAGTTGTCGACAGAGCGGTCGGGCTCAGGGATCTGGTTGTGCAGCGGCCCGGGGGCGCCCCCGTGGGCGACCTGTTGGCCGTCGTGGGTGTGCGTCGCGGTGGCCGTGCCGAACTCGCCGAGCACGGTGAAGATCGAGTCCTCGGACTCGCGCGTGAGCTCGACGTACTGGCCCCGCCCGACCTTGACGACGCGGTTGCGGCCGGAGGGCGTGGCCTGTCCCGACAGGGTCAGCTCCTGGGCCCGCGCGCGGTGGGCGGCCTGCTTGTCGGCCAGGGGGTTCGGCAGGTCGTCGGACCTGGGAGCCTTGGCGGCGGGGGCGCTCGTGGCGCTCGGGGTGCTCGTGACGGTCGGTGCGCCGGGCGCGGCAGTGGCGAGGCCCGGAAGGGCGATGGTCACTGCGAGGCCGGCCACTCCTGCGAGAACTCTGCGCATCGTGCTTCTCCCCTGTCGACGGCGTGCCCCCTTGCCGTCACGCTACGCACGCTGCGAGGTGCCGCCAAGGGGCTGTCGTCAAAGAATTCCTCCCGGTCCGGGGACGCTTCCGGAGGAATGCCGCGCAGCCGCCTCGGGACCCTTCCGGTCGGGGCTGACCTGCGGGAACGGCGAATCTGTGACCGACTTGTGATGTGGCCGACGCCGTCGCCCTGAGCACGCGGGCCGACCTGCTGAAAAACATCGCTGTCATTTCCAGAATGACACTGCTGTTATTTCGTGATTTCCCTCGTCGACCGTCATTTCTGTGTGACTGGTGTTTCTCGAGTGAATATCCAGCCCTACTCTTCAGCGGCTGACCTCCGACGCGAAAGGCCCCCTGTGACGAGCCGCGCCCCTGCCACCCGCCCCGCGCGGCTGGCGCTCGCCCTGGCCCTGTCCGGCGCCCTCGCCACCGGCACCGCGACCGTGGCCGCCGCCGACCCCGATCCTGGAGGGGTCTTCCCGTCC
>NZ_DATBMI010000022.1:0-2338 GCF_036554925.1 Pedococcus sp. | reverse complement strand
ACGTGGACGTTGCGCTTGCCCAGGTCGTGGTCGACCTGGGAGGTGACGGCCTGGGTCTTGGAGATCTTCTTGGACTCCAGCCGGCTGCGCTCCAGCATGTTCATGAAGTCCATGTTGCCGCCGAAGTTCAGCTGGTAGGTGCGGTCGATGTGGATGCCGCGGTCCTCCATCAGCCGGCTCAGCACCCGGTGGACGATGGTGGCCCCGACCTGCGACTTGATGTCGTCGCCGATGATCGGCACCCCGGCCCTGGTGAAGCGCTCGGCCCACTCGGGCCGGCCGGCGATGAACACCGGCAGGCAGTTCACGAAGGCCACGCCGGCCTTGAGGGCCTGCTCGGCGTAGAAGCGGGCGGCGTCCTCGGAGCCGACCGGCAGGTAGCAGACGAGCACGTCGGCGCCGGAGGCGGCCAGGGCCACGGCCACGTCGACCGGGGCGGTGTCGGACTCGTGGATGGTCTCGGCGTAGTACTTGCCGAGCCCGTCCATGGTCGGGCCGCGCTGTACCTCGACCCCGAGCGGGGGCACGTCGGCGAACTGGATGGTGTTGTTCTCGCCGGAGCGGATGGCCTCGGAGAGGTCGCGCCCGACCTTCTTGGCATCGACGTCGAAGGCGGCCACGAACTCGATGTCGCGGACGTGGTAGCCGCCCAGCTCGACGTGCATCAGGCCGGGGACCTGGTCACCCGGCTCGGCGCCGGCGTAGAAGTGCACGCCCTGCACCAGGGACGACGCGCAGTTGCCCACGCCGACGATCGCGACGCGTAGCTTTCCCATCAGTTTCTGGTCTCCTCCTGAGACGTGCGCGGCCTACCCGGTCTGGGCGGGCAGGCGGGGGTCGCGCGGGGACTGGGGAAGCTGAGCCGCGGGCAGTGGCTCAGCCAGGTCCTGCTCGTGCTGCGGTTCGGTGGAACGGCGCTCGCGGGCGATCAGACGGTCGAGCCACGCGATCTCGCGCTCGCGCTCGTCCAGCCCGTGGTCCATCAGCTCGATGGTGTAGGCGTCCATGCGCTCGCGGGCGCTGCGCACCGAGGCGCGCAGGTCGGCCAGCCGCTCCTGGAGGTAGCCGCGCCGCCGCTCGAGCTGGTAGAGGCGGGCCTCCGGCCGCAGGTAGCGGAAGAAGGCCAGCCGCATGGAGAACCGGTCCTGCTCCAGGTCGTGGCCCTCGGCCGTCTCCAGGAGCCGGTGGAACAGGCGGTTGCCGTCATCGGTGAGCTGGTAGACGTGCTTCTTGCGCGAGGTGAAGGGGGCGAGCTCGACCTCGAGGGCGCCCTCGGCGGCCAGCCGCTTGAGGCACGGGTACAGCGACCCGTAGCTCACCCGCCAGAAGGCCCCGAGCTTGAGCGTGAGCTGCTTCTTCAGCTCATAGCCCGACATCGGTGCCTCCTTGAGCAGCCCCAGCACGGCCAGGTCGAGCACGGAGCACGTCCCCTCTTGCTTGTGGTTCACTACTGCCGGTCGAACCGATGTATCGGCTCGATGTATCACGACGATAGGTACGCCGACGCGAGTATGTCAACTCGCGTCGCCAAGTCGTGACCTCCGTGGTGGCGACGGCGGCCGGGTACACTGGCGCCGAGATGCGGCTCGTCGACTACACCCTGGCCAAGCGGGCGAAGCTCACCGAGCTCCGCGGGGGACGTCTGTCGCGCGACGACGTCTGCGACGCCCACCCCGAGCTGCTGCGGGCGGCCCGCAACGTCGGTGAGCAGACCCCGACCCCCTGCCCGGTCTGCGCCACCGGGCCCCTGGTCCACGTGACCTATGTGTTCGGGGACGCCCTGCGTCAGGCCAACGGCCGCGTCTGGCCCCGCAACGGCCTCGCCGACCTGCACCGCTCCATGGACGAGGTGGCCTGCTACGTGGTCGAGGTCTGCACCGCCTGCTACTGGAACCACCTCGCTCAGCGCTACCTGCTCGGGCGGCGCCACGTCGGCTGATTGGGCCGAAATCGGCTTCCAGTCCGCAGTGGGGTAGCATGCTCGCGCTATGGCCGCACCCCCGATCACCCCCACCCGGGCCGCCAGGCACCAGCAGCAGGGAAGACCGCAGGGCAAGGAGCGCAAGCAGCCACCCCCCACCCGCTCCCGCCTGCGCAAGATCCTGCGCTGGACGCTGTGGCTGGCCGTGCCGGCCGTGGCGGTCGCCGCGGGCACGGTCGTCGGGCTGATCTACGCCTTCGCCCGCGTGCCGGTGCCGTCCGAGGTCCCGACCGCCCAGACGATCGTGTTCCTCGACGAGACCGGCAGGCACGAGATCGGCACCCTCTCGGCGCAGGAGAACCGCCGGGTCGTCTCGCTGGACAAGATCCCCGAGCACGCCCGCCGGGCGGCCCTGGC